>CAZLXM010000007.1:0-64288 GCA_964563105.1 uncultured Bacteroidaceae bacterium | reverse complement strand
CGCGACCCCGACCTTGGCAAGGTCGTGCTCTACCAACTGAGCTATTCCCGCTTATATTATAAGAACAAAAATACTAAATAATGTTTATGGGCTTGCAAAATTAAGGTTTTTTTTGATTCTGCAAAAGAAATTAAAGGAGTTATTAGAAAGTGCCCGTTAACCAGATAAAATATCCGGTGATTTAATTACAATCAATCATTTACCAGCCCCTATCACTCTTTGAATCTCATTCAGCTTATTTAAAGCTTCCATTGGAGTAAGGTTATTAATATCCAGTCCGGCAATTTGATCACGAATCTGTTTCAGTACCGGGTCATCAAGCTGATAAAAACTAAGCTGAAAACCTTCACGTTGAGCGGCGAGCCCGGAAACAGGTTTAGTAAGGGTCTTTTTTTCATGGCCTTTTTCTAGTTCTTTAAGTATTTCATCAGCTCTTTTAACAACGCTGCGAGGCATTCCGGCCATCCTTGCAACATGGATCCCAAAACTGTGTTCGCTTCCTCCGGGTTCAAGTTTACGTACAAAAAGTATCCTGTCGCTCAACTCTTTTATCGATATATTATAATTTTTTACTCTGGGAAATGAAGATTCCATTTCATTTAATTCATGGTAATGAGTAGCAAACATTGTTTTAGCCCTTGATCTGGAATTTTCATGAATATATTCGACCATGGCCCAGGCAATAGATATTCCATCATATGTGCTTGTTCCTCTGCCTATTTCGTCAAGAAGAATCAGGCTGCGGTTTGACAAATTATTAAGAATACTTGCAGCTTCAAGCATTTCAACCATAAAAGTAGATTCTCCAAGGGATATATTATCGGAGGCCCCGACCCGGGTAAATATTTTATCGACGAGCCCAATGCTGGCAGAACCGGCAGGAACAAAACATCCTATTTGTGCCATTAATACAATAAGGGCAGTTTGTCGAAGAAGCGCAGATTTACCGGACATATTTGGTCCGGTAAGAATAATTATCTGTTGATCGTCGGTATCCAGATATACATCATTTGCAACATATTCCTCATCTATTGGTAGTTGAGTTTCAATAACCGGATGCCTCCCCTGCTTTATATCTATAATCAGGCTTTCATTTAGCGCCGGTCTGACATATTTGTTGCTTATTGCCAATTCTGCATACGATATCAAACAATCCAAACGCGCAAGAAGTGAGGCATTCAATTGAATTGCAGGAATAAAATCTGCAACGCCCGTAACAAGTTCTTCGAACAGCTTTATTTCCAGTGCCAGACTTTTTTCTTCTGCACCAAGTATTTTTGTTTCATATTCTTTCAACTCTTCGGTTATATAACGTTCAGCACTAACAAGGGTCTGCTTCCTGACCCATTCCGGGGGAACTCTATTCCTATGTGTATTCCTGACCTCTATATAATACCCGAAAACATTATTATATGCTATTTTTAATGAAGGGATACCTGTACGTGCAATTTCTTTCTGCTGTAATTCTACAAGGTAATTCTTCCCGGAAAACATGATTTTTCTGAGTTCGTCAAGCTCTTCAGATACACCGGATGCAATAATATTCCCTTTACTAATCTGGTTCGAAGCATCTTCTTTTATTGTTTTATCAATCCTGTTTTTTACAGAATCACATGGATTAAATTGCTCTCCAATACTTTGTAAAGGTTTTAGACTGGCATTAAGGCAATATTCCTTCATGGGGCCTATAATTCCCAAAGCTACACTTAATTGAAGTATTTCCCTGGGACTAACACGATTAACAGCGACCTTCGAAATAATTCTTTCGAGATCTCCTGCAGTTTTAAGTTTATTTCGAAAAAAAGTTCTTGCTTCTTCATTATTCCTAAAAAACTCTACAATATCAAGTCTTTCATTCAAAGGGGCAATATCCTTCAACGGTAAAGCCAGCCAGCGTTTAAGCATTCTCGATCCCATAGGTGACACTGTTCTGTCCATCACATCATGCAAGGTTTTCCCTTCATCATAAATTGAGCGGAATATTTCAAGGTTTCTGATAGTGAAGCGATCGAGCCATACAAAATGGTCCTCTTCAATCCGTTGAAGAGTAAGAATATGATTGACATTAGTATGCCGTGTAATCTCAAGATATTGTAGGATAGCTCCTGAAGCAATAATTCCAAGTTTCATTGCTTCAACACCAAAACCTTTTAAGCTGTTCGTTTTAAATTGGTATGTGAGTTTATCCAGAGCATTTTCTTCAGTAAATACCCAGTCATCTAAAGGAAAAGTATAATAATTAGTCCCAAAAATTTCCCTGAACTCCTTTTGTTTTCTTTTTTCAATCAATATTTCTCTTGGCTGAAAACTACTTAATAGTTTATCAATATATTCAAAACTACCCTGAGCTGTAAGAAATTCACCAGTTGAGATATCAAGAAATGAAACTCCGCCTGATTTATGGTCCATGAATATTCCGGCCAAAAAATTATTTTCTTTATTTTCGAGTACGTTTTCATTAAAAGATACTCCCGGGGTTACCATTTCGGTAATTCCTCTTTTTACAAGTTTTTTTACAAGCCTGGGATCTTCCAGTTGTTCACATATTGCAACCCTTTGCCCGGCCCTTACAAGTTTTGGAAGATATGTGTCCAGTGCATGATAGGGGAATCCGGCTAATTCAACATAAGAAGCGGCCCCATTAGCTCTTCTGGTAAGAGTAATACCTAATATTTCAGAGGTACGGATGGCATCTTCACCAAAGGTCTCATAAAAATCACCTACTCTGAACAATAGCACAGCATCAGGATGTTTAGCTTTAATGCCGTAATATTGACGCATTAGAGGAGTATCCACATATTTTGATGCCTTATCCAATGTTTAGTTAAAAGATTGTGTTTTAAGGTTTTGATAATAAATTTTTATAAGAAGAGTATGTTATTTTTAATTCTTGTTTTTCTCTTCCAATCAATAAAAATTTATCATACAAAGATACACTATTGATTTCAGAGAGCAAAAAAACAGGCTTAGCCTGCAAATAAGTATCTTAGTTATTTATTATTATACCTGCTCATTGTCAGATCGATACCTATAGTTCCAAAAGCTTTTATCATTTCATTTGCCTGTGAAATTCTTTCCGGCAACAATTCTTTTTCACTATCATCCCACTTACCCAAAACATATTCAACCTGGTATCCTTTTGGGTAATCAGACCCTATTCCAAATCTAAGCCTGGCATAATTTTGAGTCCCGAGTGTTTCAGAGATATGTATTAAGCCATTATGTCCGCCATCACCACCGGAAGGTTTTAAACGTAATGCTCCAAAAGGAAGTGATAAATCATCAAGTACAACAAGAAAATTTTCTAAAGGGATTTTATTCTTTTTCAGCCAATAATTAACAGCTTTCCCACTAAGGTTTACATATGTAGATGGTTTGATGAGATAAAATATTCTTCCTTTAAACCGGAATTCTGAAGAAAAAGCATATCTTCTGTCCCTGAAATCTGTTTTAAATTCGAGAGCCAGTGCATCTAATACATTAAACCCAATATTATGGCGGGTATTTTTATAAGTTTCCCCAATATTTCCAAGTCCTGCAATTAAATATTTCAAGGTACAGGAAATAAAAAATTAGATTAACTTTCTTCCCTGACTTCAGTTTCTTCTCCCTCAACTTGCCCTTCCTCTGCAACAGTAAGTTCTCCTTCAGCCATTGTAGCTGATTTCAATGCTACACGGGATGAAACTACAGAGATTACCATGGCTCTGTGAGGGTCAAGTAGCTCTAAATTTTCAAAATGTAAATCGCCAATTTTCACTACCTGTCCAATATCAACATTAGTAATGTCAATTTTAAGGCTATCTGGTAAATATTCAATTAGTCCTTTAACTTTAAGGCTTCTGCGCCTTTGCCTCAATCTCCCGCCGTTTTTAATACCAATGGAGCTTCCGGTAAGTTCAACAGGAATGTTTACAACTACCGGCCTGTCATCAAAGACTTCAATAAAATCCATATGTTGGATTTTATCAGTAACCGGATGAAATTGAATATCCTGAATAACACCTTTATGTTTTTTTCCTTCAATATCGAATTCAACAATAAAAACCTCGTTAGTATAAACTATTTTACGAAAAGAGTTTTCATGAGCATAAAAATGATGTATATCTTTTCCTCCATACATTACACAAGGTATATTTTCATTGCTTCTTAATTTCCGGGTAGATGATTTTCCGGTTACCTCTCTTTTTTTAACTTCAATTTTGAATGTCTTCATAATAAAACGTGCTACTAAGAATTAAACTTAATTTATTTAATTCCTCATCACACAAAAAGGATAAATCCTGATGCGTAAAAAAGGATTGCAAATATAATAACTAAATAATAAAATGCGTACTTATTGACTGATAATTATAAACTTTATTAATAACCTCTGCAAAAAGTTCTGCTATTGATAGTACTTTAATCTTATCTGAATAAGGTTTAACCGGTATTGAATCAGTAACAATAACCTCCTCTATTATTGATTTGTTTATTTTATCGTATGATTTGCCTGATAACACCGGATGTGATGCAATTACCCTCACTGATTTTGCCCCTTCATTTATCATTGTTTCTGCTGCCAGGCAAACTGTTCCGGCAGTATCAATCATATCATCAACAATAAAAACATTCTTGCCTTCAATTTCTCCTATAGCCTTAATTTGTTCAACTACATTTGGCTTTTTTCTCATTTTATAACAAATTATCATCTGTGTATTAAGAAATCGTGCATAAGCATTTGCTCTTTTTGTCCCGCCCATATCAGGGGCAGCAATTGCAATATTATCAAGGTTAAGACTTTTAATATATGGAACAAAAATAGTTGAGGCATACAGGTGGTCAACCGGAATATCAAAAAAACCCTGAACCTGGTCGGCATGAAGGTCCATAGTCATAACACGATCAACACCTGCCGATATAAGAAGATTTGCCACTAATTTTCCTCCTATGGATGCACGCGGGCGGTCCTTTCTGTCCTGCCTCGCATAACCGAAATACGGGATTACTGCAACTACTTTATATGCACTGGCCCTTTTAGCTGCGTCAATCATTAAAAGTAATTCCATTAGATTTTCGGAAGGCGGAGGTGTAGATTGAATAATAAATACAGTGCAACCCCTTACTGACTCATCATAAGCGGGTTGAAGCTCGCCATCACTAAATTCGAGAAATGAAGTTTTACCAATTTCCGAGCCATATGCTTTTGTTATTTTTTCGGCAAGCGGGCATGAACTTCTGCCGGCAAAAAATTTAATAGGGGAATAGCCTCTCATCTTTTAAGGAAAGATTGTTTTAATTAGACATTAATGCTGCAAATGTAAAAATTCCTGCGCCAAATTCCTTTACTTTCAATATAAAAATGACGAGTAGTTATGCACATTAAATGTTGATTTTGTTACTTTTATACAATATATCAGTATTATATAAGATTTAATCCTTTTGGTTAAAGGCTGTTTCCGGCTTAATTATTTGTTCAATATATCTCAGGATTTCTTCTTTACCTGATTTAGTTTTAATGGAAGTATAAAAGAAAAGCGGAAGTTTTTCCCACGTTTTTTTTAATTCCTGATGATAAACTTTTACACTTTCTCCCAGTTCCTGTTTATTTAATTTATCTGTTTTAGTAAACACAATAACAAATGGAATATTATTTTCTCCCAACCAATTTATTAAATCCAGATCATTGATCTTCGGTTTATGCCGGCAATCAATCAATAAAAACAAACAATACATTTGTAATCGTTTGTAAATATAATCCTTTAGAATTACAGAAAAATTATCTCTTTCTTTTTTACTAAGTTTTGCATAACCATAACCCGGAAGGTCTACCAGGTACCATTCATCATTTATTAAGAAATGATTAATAAGACGTGTCTTACCCGGAGTAAGGGAGGTTTTAGCCAGATTTTTTATTCCGGTTAAATAATTAATCAGTGAAGATTTTCCCACATTAGACCTGCCAATGAATGCAAATTCCGGTTTATCGCTGTCCGGACAATTTTTTACTGAAGTACTACTCTGAACAAATACTGCTTTTTTTATAATCATTTTAAGGAGGATATTTCAAACTTTTAATCACTAAAAGTGCTTTGTTTATTTGATATATACTTCCAATAAAGTAGACCTTATAAGGGGTATAACAACAAGCTGCTTAATTACAGCAGGTATAAGTACTGTTTCACCTTTCATTAAAGTGGTTGATTGCAAATTTTCAACGTTAAGGATTACTTCCCCTTCCGTACATATATAAATAACAAAAGAGTCAATAAAACTATAATTTTTTTCAACAACCTTATCAAGATGTATAATATTAGTAGTAAAGTTTATATTATCTACAACTTCAACAGAAGCATTTAATTTTGTTTCATATTTTGATTTAACATCCGGATAATAATTGAAATCCAAAGCTTCAAGTGCCAATTCAGTATGTAAGGGCCTTAGGCCCCCATTTTCATCTTTCCTGTCCCAGTCAAAAACACGATAAGTAAGATCAGATGCCTGTTGAATTTCTGTTAGCAGGATACCGGGGCCAATAGCATGAATTCTTCCGGGAGGCACAAAAAAAATATCCCCTTTTCTTACTCTTACATAATTGAGTATATCATTAATTTTTCCGGCATTTAAATGATAAACATATTCTTCCCGTGATATTTCCCTGTTAAACCCTGAAATAAGTCTGGCATCTCCAATTGTATCAACAATATACCACATTTCTGTTTTTCCTCTTAGATTATGTTTTGATAATGCCGTTTCATCATCAGGATGAACCTGAACACTCAGAATATCAGCTGTTTCGATAAACTTGATCAATAAAGGAAATTCCAGTCCATTCTGCTCAAATATTTTATCACCGGTAAGATCGCCCATATAAATTTCTATTAATTCCTGGAGGTTATTTCCCTGAAGAAAACCTTCTGCAACAATAGTAATTTCATCTTCAAAAGCTGAAATTTCCCAGCTTTCTCCACATTTTTCGGAAGCTTCCTCTTTTCCGGGAAACTGACGCAACCTTGAACCTCCCCAAATCTTATCTTTCAATATGGGTTTAAACTTTAACGGGTACAGTGAATTACTCATATAGTAAAACTAATATTCATAATCTACTATCGCAACTTCTTTTTTAATATCATTAAGAAGATCAAGGAGTTTTTGATGTTCAGGATGTGAAATATATTTTTCAAGATCTTCATTGTTTTTAAAATCACTTATTAATGCCAAATCAAAGGCAACATCCCTGGTTGAGTAATTAATACCAACTTCCAGATTAACAATCCAGTCAATTTTATTTTTCAAACCTTCAAGAAAATTTTTTAGTTCTTGAAGCTGATTTAATTTGATCTGTTTATTTTCTTGTTCTTTTAAACGAAAAAATACAATATGCTTTATCATAATAACTAAACTTTACAAATACCCTGCTTAGTTGAATGTCCTTCAGTAGTAACGCTTTTGCAAGGATATTCTTATAATTTAATAGCTACATTCTTAGTTTTTAACAATATATCCCCTGATCCAACATTGAATTTGCAATTCTTAAAAATCCTGCAATATTTGCCCCTTTTACATAATCAACATATCCATCAGGCCTGGTCCCATATTTCACACAACTTTCATGGATATTTTGCATAATATGTTTCAATTTTTTATCTACTTCATTTTCGCTCCAGTTCATTTTCATTGAATTTTGTGACATTTCAAGTCCTGAAGTAGAAACCCCGCCTGCATTGGAGGCTTTACCCGGAGAATACAATACATTTTTCCCCTGTAAAATCTGAATAGCTTCGGGTGTACAAGGCATGTTGGCCCCTTCACATACACACAAACATCCATTTCTTACAAGATTTTCTGCATCTTCTTTGTTAAGTTCGTTTTGAGTTGCGCATGGAAGGGCTATATCTACAGGAACTTCCCATGGCCGTTTATCTTTAAAAAATTTTACTCCTTTAAAATCTGAAGCATAAGGGCGTACGATATCCACATTAGAAGCCCTGAGCCTTACCATATAATTAATTTTTTCACCACTAACACCTTCAGGATCATGAATATATCCATCAGGGCCTGAAAGTGTTACTACTTTCCCCCCCAGTTCGTTAACTTTCTTTACAGCGCCCCAGGCAACATTCCCAAAACCGGATACAGCCACCTTCTTACCTGCCAAAGATTCACCTTTCAACTTTAACATTTCCTGAGTGAAATAAACAACGCCATAGCCGGCAGCTTCAGGCCTGATAAGGCTTCCCCCCCAATTAATACCCTTTCCGGTAAAAACACCCGTATTTCTTCTTGCAAGTTTTCGATACATACCATGTAAATATCCTATTTCTCGTATCCCAACACCAATATCACCGGCAGGAACATCAGTTTCAGCCCCGATATGATACCACAACTCAAGCATGAATGAATTGCAGAAGCGCATAATTTCATGATTTGATTTACCTTTAGGATCAAAGTCTGCTCCTCCTTTTGCGCCTCCCAGAGGTAGTGATGTAAGACTATTTTTAAATATTTGTTCAAATCCTAAAAATTTTAAGATACTTAAATTTACACTTGGATGAAAACGCAGGCCACCTTTATATGGCCCTAAAACATTATTGAATTGAATCCTGTAACCTCTGTTTACATGAATCCTGCCCTTATCGTCCTCCCAGGGTACTTTAAAAATGAATATTCTGTCAGGCTCAATTAGCCTTTCAATAATTCTTGCAGATTCAAACTGTGGATTTTCATCATAAACTTCTTCAATTGACTCAAGGACCTCCTGGACTGCCTGATGATACTCAGTTTCACCGGGTGTACGCCTAATAAGATCATTCATTAACTGATCTACATTCATAATAATATATTTTATACGATTTAATTTTTCTGCTAACCTTCTAATATATAAAGCGCAGACACCTAACTATGCTAAAATGTCGTAATTTTTTCGGTGCAAATTTGGTGGAATTATTGCGATTTACCAAAAAAAAAAAACGGAAAAAGATAAGCCTGACTGAATTAATAGGACAAAAATGAAGGCATTTAAATCATACTTTAATGATGAGTTTAATTAATTTTAATGAAAAATTAATAGTTTGAATAGAATATAAATACCGGAAAATACTAATTTTTATTATCTAATCAATAATGATCATTTTATTACTCATATCTTCTTTTTCTTTTGGACGAAAACCTTTGGCTGGTTTACCAATTGCAATCAAACTTAATAATTTGGATGGTTTTTTTATCCCCAGCAATGTTTCCAATTCAGCAGCAGCAATAACCGGGCTGCTCATCCAACATGTACCATAACCCATATCTGTTGCAGCCAAAAGAAAATTCTGGATACAAGCCCCGGAACTTTGAATATCAGGATACATCCTAAGCTGATTGATCTCTTCATGTGAAATATCTATTCCTCGTTCCCAGACAGATTCATACTTATCAAGTGTTACAGCAACAACTGCGGGGGCATCTTTAAAAAAAGTAGAATACCATTCTACCTGGTTTTTAATATTTGCTGCAATTTTGGAATCTTTTTTTGGAAATTCCGACAATCGATTTGTAACTACCTGAGACATCAGCAATAATTTCTTCTTGCTCCTGATAAGAATAAAACCCCAGGGCTGAAAGTTATTTACACTGGGAGCTAATCCTGCTAAACGTACCATCTCCCTAATATCCGGTTCAGGAACATCATCAGGCAGATAACTTCTGACACTGGTACGTAATTCAATGGCTTGTTTCAATTCCATAAGAAAAATTTTTATAGGGCTTAAGATACAAAAATTATTAATTTACAAACATTAAAAAATATCAAAAGATTAACCGGAAAATTGTAAAATATGATTTTTTTATAATTTTTCTTAGTTTTACTATTAAATCATACCCCTTATAAAAATGACAGATATTACGGATAATAATGACGTTAAATTTATTATTGATACACTTAAAGAATTTTCATGTTATGATTTATCAGGCTATTCTGCTAATTCCTTGAAAAATAGATTAAGCAAAGTATTACGCACATACAAAATAAACTTGTTGCAACTTTCAGACAAGATTATTAAAGATAAAAGTATCGCAGATAACATTATTAAAATCATTACCGTAAACACTACTGAATTATTCAGGGATACTGAACTATGGATAAATTTACAAAATACTGTTTTGCCATATTACAAAAATAAAAATACTGTAAAAATATGGCATGTAGGCTGTTCCACAGGTTTAGAAGTGTATTCAATGTTGATCCTGTTAGATAAGCTAAATTTGTTTGAAAAATGCGAAATATATGCAACTGATATTAATCCTGATTCTTTGGAAATTGCAAAAAAAGGAATTTACAAATATTTGAGTAACAAAATATTTCTTGATAATTTCGAAAAGGTAATTAATCCTGAATCAATATCCATGCAAAAAAAGAAAATATCATATAATAAATATTTTACTATTGACGAGGCTACGGATGAACTTAGAATGTCTCCTGCCCTTTTAAACAAACCTGTTTATAAATTATCCAATATAATTAAAGAAGGGAATCCTTTTGGTTTATATTATGATATAATTGTATGCAGAAATGTAATCATATATTTTAACCCTTCAATGCAAAAAAAGATGTATCAACTTTTTTATAGTAACCTTCCTGCTTCCGGTTGCCTGATACTTGGCATGCATGAACGCATTCAGGGAAGTTGCAGTAATTATTTTGAAAAAAAACAACAAGTATATTTTAAAAAGTCATAAATATGGCCCGATTGCCTGGAATAAAAAGCACTATAGTGCTTTTCACCAGTATTTTTATGTCAATATGGATATTGTCAGGTTTATTCTTTTTTGACAGATGGAACAGGTTAATGCAATTATCAGAAATAAAATCAGATCTGATTATTACAAATGTATTATTCCATAATTATATAAATTACCTTGGTATTACTCATGTTAATCCCGAAGCCGGCCTTTTTCATCCTGAAGAAAATCCTGAAGAAGCGAACATAGAACTACTTGCATTACAATCTTCATTTGATGTTTTTGAAAATAGTATTCCTTTTGTTACAAATCCTCCTGAAATTAGAAAGATCCGTACTATCAGGGAAAATCTCAGTGAATTGAATAAACTTACAGTTGATTACAAAAATGCAATTGACCAATTATTTGCAAATTTTGACGATATATCTCAGAACAACAGGATATTACGCAAAATAGGAGGAAGGGATAAAGGCGGGATTCTGGATGATTTTATAATTCAAACCCGTTTAATTGAGAATTTAATAATGGACTTATACAAATTTAGTTCAGATTACCTTTCAGATTATTACAAGACTTATCGTTCAAAACTTATTATTTGGTTATCTATCTCAGGCATCCTGATAATTAGCCTTCTATACTATTTTGGATCTGTACTGTCTCTCCGTTTTGCTGAAATTAAAAAAAATACGGGGCACCTTAAAGAAGGCAAAATACCTGACAATTTGCAATCGGCAGGATTTGATGATATCAGGTTAATAAATGATGACCTGAATATTCTTACTACACAACTAAAAACAAAAGCTGAATTTGCAAATAATTTAGCTGAAGGAA
Organism: uncultured Bacteroidaceae bacterium; assembly: GCA_964563105.1. Classification (GTDB taxonomy): domain Bacteria; phylum Bacteroidota; class Bacteroidia; order Bacteroidales; genus CAYVTV01. The sequence goes on along the minus strand of CAZLXM010000007.1, from coordinate 52,753 downwards.
ATTATTCAGCCGGTTTTATTCCTGCAGGAGAACATGACATCCTTGGAAGTTCTCTAATAAGATTAAAAGAAAAACTATATCATACCCGGATTGAAACTTTAAAAAGAATTGAAGAAGACAACAGAAGAAGTTGGATAAATGAAGGAATTGCAAAATTCGGAGAAATTTTTCGTTCTGAGAGGGAGAATGTGACAGAATTGGCATATAAAGTTATTTTAAATCTGGTGCAATATATTGGAGCCTCAGCAGCCGGAATTTATCTTGCAAAAGATGAAAATGAAGGGACATATTTTGATATGATAGCTGCTTATGCGTTTGACAGACGAAAATATTTGCAAAAGCAAATACAGACTGGTGAGGGACTCGTAGGGACATGCGCACTGGAAAAAGAAACAATATTTATGACAGATATTCCGGAAGATTATCTTGAAATAAGCTCAGGACTAGGCGAATCAAAACCATTATGTCTTCTGGTCGTGCCCCTGAAAATTGAAGAAGCAGTTATTGGTGTTCTCGAAATTGCATCAATGAAAGTATTACAAACATTTGAAATAACCTTTGTTGGGCAAATTAGTGAAATTACAGCCTCAACACTTGCTTCAGTAAAAATTAATGAACAAAAATCAAAGCTTTTAGAACAATCACGGGAACAAACTGAAATAATGCTACAACAGGAAGAGCGAATGAAAAAAAGTATGGCCCAATTACAAAAAGCACAGGATGAATATCATAAAAAAGAATCTGAAATGTCAGCTATATTATTTGCGGTTAATTCATCTTCTTTAGTAGCAGAATTCACTGAGAACGGAAGGTTTTCAAATGTGAATGATAAAATGCAACTAGTTCTGGAAACATCCAAAGACCAGATAATCGGAAAACATCATAGCGATTTTGCACTGACTGATAAATATAGTGAAGAATATAAACTATTTTGGAAAAACATTCGTGAAGGACAGATTATAAACAAAATAGAAAAATACAGGCTTTTCAGTGGAAAAGAAGTATGGCTGGAAGGAACATTCTCATCTGTTGTTGATAATGATGGGAAAATCCAAAAAATAATAAATATAGCCAATGATATTACAGAAAAGAAACAAAACCATCAATTGCTGGAGAAAGCTGCAAATGAAATTCAAAGATTAAATGATCAGATAAAAACACTTCAAAAAAATATTCCTCCTTATTCTGATATATCCTCATAATCAAGCAAATAGTTTTTACCCGGAAAATTTAAAACCTGAATCTGATTTTTCCGTAAAAGTTGATTACTACGGGAACTACCGGATTAATCAGAAAAATATTTAAGTATTAAACGCTCGGGTTTAAATGAAGATTCAGGATTTTAGTAATATAAAATATATAGTATCAGCATTTGTGCTACTAACAATATCTGTTTCCGGATTGTTTTTCATTTCATGGAATATTTATATTAAAACTGGAAATTATCCTTTTATCTTATTATTTTTTTTTAGTATTATCCTGCTTCTCATAATATTTTTATTTTTTCAATACATTAATAATTATCCGGTAAATAAAATTCGTAACAACCTTAAAAATGAAATCTCATCTGAAGTAAATAAAGCCTCTCTTTCAGATAATAAAGAAGTCCAGTATATAAGGCCTTATGACATTGCTCAAAAAATAAAGCAGGAAACGATTCAAAAATTAAGTAAACCAGGTTTTGCAACTATCCTTAAAAGTCTTGCATCCGAGTTTAATATCATGCAGGGAGTAGTATTTCTTTATAATCCGGAACATTCTCTTTTTGAGGTTTCAGAAGAATATGCCATAGCTCCGGAAAACCGGGCTTTACCTTTTAGAGCTGGTGAAGGCATTCATGGACAAGCAGCTTTAGATATGCAAGTAATGAAATTATCCAATCTTTCTAAAACATATAGATTACTCGCATCAGGACTGGGCAGCACTTATGCCCGCTTTCTTTATCTAACCCCTATAATCTATGAAGACCAGTGTATAGCATTAATAGAATTTTCCACCTTGTCAGATATCGGCAATAATGGTTTGGAAATATTAAAAATATTATCAAATGAACTTGGGAAAGAACTTTTTAGCCTGACAAATATGTGTCATGAAGCCTGATCTGATTCAAATAAAATATAAAAAAAACATCTATAAAATAGTTCTTCCGGGAATTGTCTATTTTATTGTTTTGTATATAGGCCTGGTTTCATTTTACAAGATTTCTTTCTCATTGACCGGAATTGCGGCCATTCATGCTGTCAATCCTGTAGTATTCCTTGCAGACTTATTTCCTTTTCTTTTTATTATAACTTACATTAAATTTCAGAAAAAATATCACGAAAAGGAAATAAAATTTCAATCTTTAATTTCAGCTAAAAGGGCACTGATTGAGGGATATGCTGAACAAGCCAAAAGAATTGGCACAGGTGATTTCACTATACCAATTAACACTGAAGGGCCGGATGATAAGCTGGGAAATGCCCTAATCATGTTACAGAGTTTTCTGCGCTCCAATGCCAGGAAAGAAAAGCAACAAACATGGATATCTGAAGGAAAGGAAATTATTTCCCGGATATTAAGAACTCATACCAATCTAAATGAAATATCCTTTCAGCTTCTTAAAACTCTTATAAACTATATTGAAGCAAGCCAGGGAGCTTTTTATTTGCTTGATAATGAACGGAAAGTTTTGATTAATATCGCACACTATGCTTACAACCGTCGAAGATTTGTTGATCAGGAATTCAGGATTGGAGAAAGCCTGATAGGAGAATGTGCTTATGAAATGGACTACATTTACAGGACTGAAATTCCGAAAGACTACATTTCTATAACATCTGGTATTTTAGGTGATCAAAAACCCGCCAGTATTCTTCTAATCCCTTTAATTTCAGATAATAACCTTCAGGGCGTAGTTGAATTTGCATTTCTTCAGGAAAAAGTTCCTAAGTTAACCATACAGTTTATGCTTGAACTTGGTGAAATAATAGGGCGAGCTTTACATAATCTTAAATTAAGGCTTAAAACTGAATCTCTGCTTTCTGAATCGCAGAAGATGACAGAAGAACTCCGTTCTAATGAACATAAATTGCAGGAAAATGCGAGAATAATGAAAAAAACACAGGAAGAGCTGCAAAAAATTAATAACCAACTTGAAACCAAGATTATAGAAGTTGAAAATGCACAAAGTAAACTCCACTGGTTACTTGAAAATGCTTCAGAAATAATATCCATTTATGATCATGACCTCAAAATGACATATGTGAGCCCATCTGTTATTAAAATACTTGGCTATACACCCGAAGAAATGATGAATGGAAAAGATTTTGAACGTTTAGCTAAAGAAAATCAGTACAATATGCGTAAACTGATGGAAAACACAGCATTGGGAATAAATGAAAAGCATGTAATTCGTTATTCTTTTATAAAAAAAGATGGAGAGCGCATTTTCCTCGAAACCTCATCCAAAAATATGCTGGATGATCCTTCAATAAAAGGAATTATTCTAAATTCAAGAGATATTACCGAAAAAATAAGAGCTGAAAAAGAAGAGCGTCTTAAGTCAAGGATGCAATCATTATCCGAAAATTCCCTGGACCTTATACTTAGATTGAGTACTGCGGGACAATTTCATTACGTAAATCCGGTAGTTGAAGATTATATACCTTTTGACTCAAAAGGCCTTATTAACAAATTTTTGTCGGAAGTTGAAATTCATAAAACATTTAAAGATTACTTTACCAACACCCTGATGGAAATTTCAGTAAATCCCCATAAAACTAATACTGAAATTTCGGTAACTGTTAAAATGGGAGATATGCTGTTGGAAAGAATAATAAGTTTTGATGCCATTCCGGAAATTTCAAACAATGTACTTGAAACTGTATTATTTGTCGGGCATGATATTACTGAAGCCAAGAAGATTGAAAAAGAGATTCAAATTAAAAATAAAAATATTGAAGACAGCATCAATTATGCTAAAAGAATTCAAAAAGCACTCCTCCCCGATTTAAAGATATTCCAAAAATACTTCCCTGATAGTTTTGTTTTTTATAAACCAAGGGATGTGGTTTCGGGCGATTTCCCCTGGTTTAATGTTAAAGATGAATGGCTGTATGTTGCGGCTATAGATTGTACAGGGCATGGTGTTCCCGGTGCTCTCCTTTCATTTGTCGGATATTTTCTCCTGAATGATACAGTTGATAATTACAATGGATACTCTCCTGCAGAAATTTTAAATATATTAAATAAAAAGGTAAGGCACACCTTAAAACAGGAACTTAACTCATCTGAGAGCCAGGATGGTATGGATATCGCTCTCTGTAAAATAAATCTCGAAAAACAATATTTGGAATATGCGGGTGCCTACAGACCACTTCTACATTTTAGTAAAGGGATACTTAGAGAATACAAAGGCGACCGGAGAGCGATAGGAGGTTTAATGACAGGGAAAAGGGCAGAAGTAAAATTCACTAATAAAACTATAAAAACCAAAAAAGGGGATAAGATATTTTTTTTTACTGACGGCCTTACTGACCAGCTTGGAGGCCCTTATGGAAGAAAATATTCAACTAAAAGAGTCAGAGAGCTTATACTTGAAAATCAAAATTATTCCATGGAAAACTACTACTCATTTTTTCAACATGACTTTGCAAAATGGCAGGATGGGACAAGACAGCTCGATGACCTGTTAATGATAGGTATTGAATTTTAATATTTGTTGCAGATTTAATTATAAAATAAATGAATTCAAATAAAAATTGCTGCAATTTCCTGAAGTTTTTATATGACTTATATAACGGGATGAAAGAATATGAAATCACAATGGCATATGAAGGAGATATTAATCATCAGTTAATTAAAACATTTTCTTCAGTAACAGAAGATAAACTTTCGAGGGAAGATGAATCTGAAATCGTACAGAAAAAAGTATATCATGTTATGATTGAATGTCTGCAAAATATAACAAAGCATGCTTTAATACCTTCAATATCTGCATCAGGAAATATTCATAAAGGCCTATTAATGATTAGTGTAAATAAATCAGAATACCATGTTGTTACAGGAAATCTAATAAATAATTCAAGAGTAAATCCACTTCGCAAATTTATCGAAAAAATTAATTCGCTTGAAAAAGATGAGTTAAACGAATTATATAAGAAACAATTGAAAGAAGGCAGAATATCAAAAAAAGGCGGAGCAGGATTAGGATTTATTGATATAAAAAGAAAGACCGGAGGAAAACTTGAATATCAATTTCTTCCACTTTCTGATAACATCTCCTTTTTCCTTTTTACTTCAGCAATTCCAAGAAATATAAAATAAAATGGACAAGTTAATTATTAAAGCAAGTGATGATAATCCTGAAATAATCCTGGACAAAGATAATTGTTTGTTTAAGATCGAAGGAAAATCTTTGCCCGAAGATGTTAATACTTTTTATGAGCCAGTACTTAAATGGCTAAAACAATATTCAACAGATCCTCTTAAAAAAACAACCCTGGCTTTTAAATTCAGTTATTTTAACACAGCTTCATCAAAAAAGATCCTGGATATTCTTTTAATCCTTGAAGATATTATTAAAAAAGGTGCAGGTATATTAGTTAAATGGTACTATCCCGATTATGATGAGGATATGAAAGAAGCCGGAGAAGAATACAGCGAAATGACTGATGTGCCTTTTGAATTTATTAAATATTAGAAATTACTTATAATAATGAGCGAGGAGATTCTAAAGGCATTGATGCAGCTTTTTGCAATTCTCACTAAACAAGATGGAGGAGTTGAGAAGGGAGAAAAAGAATATGTAAAAAATTTTTTATTACAGCAATTAGGTGATAAGGGTTTTGAGAAATATTATACCTTATTCCTTGAAATTTCCGGACCTGAGCCTTTAATTAACCCTAAACCGGGTGTAAATGCAGTTAATCCTAAACTAACTTCCGTTTTGGATAGTGTAAAGATACTGGGGATTTGTAAAAGAATAAATAAAACTTTAAACCAGAGTCAGAAAATAGTTGTATGCATCCGTCTTTATGAACTTTTATTGGCTTCAATGAAGCTCACAACCCAAAGGCTTGCAATCATTGAAACAGTTTCAGAGGTTTTCCGAATACCGGAAAGCATAAAAAATAGTATCGAAACATTTATATTTCCGAAAAAAACAAAAAACAGTTCAAATCCAAATATTTTGGTTATCAATGAGAGAGGTATTTTATTTAGAGAATTTGATACCGGAATAGCAGATCAGGGTTTAAAAGTTCTTTGTGTCCCAAATGTAAATATGTATTTCGTAAAATATTCGGGAAATGAAGATATTTTTCTAAATGGACTTATTTTACATAAAAATAATATATCTCACATCCCAAGGGGAAGTGCCCTTAAATTACCTAAAGGGAAAATTATATATTATAGTGATATAGCTTCCTATTTCCTGTCGGAACAGGTAAAAACACGTATTTCGTTCAATGTTAAAAATCTTGAATATCGCTTTAAAAATGGATATAAGGGATTAAGAGAAATCTCTTTTTCGGCTCAACAGGGGAATCTTATAGGGATACTTGGGGCAAGCGGATCGGGCAAAACAACACTTCTCAATGTTCTTACCGGTATATTTAAACCCTCTTCAGGTGAGGTTAAAATAAATGGCATCAAGCTGCATGAAAACAAAGATGACTTAAAAGGAGTAATTGGGTATATCCCTCAGGATGACATGCTTATAGAAACCCTGACAGTATTTGAAAATCTTTATTACAACGTTAAGCTATGTTTCAAGGACCTGACAGAAGAACAGATTATCAAAAAAACAGAATTAGTATTACGAAATCTGGGAATTGAAGATAAAAAAGACCTGAAAGTTGGGGATCTTTTCAATAAAACAATTAGCGGAGGACAAAGGAAAAGATTAAATATAGCTTTGGAATTGATTAGAGAACCATCCATATTATTTGTGGATGAACCTACTTCAGGCTTATCTTCACGTGATTCCGACAATGTTATGGATTTACTGAAAGAATTAACATTAAAAGGAAAACTGATTTTTGTTGTTATCCATCAGCCATCCTCCGAAATATTTAAAATGTTCGACAGTATAATTATCCTGGATTCAGGCGGACATCTTGTATATTCCGGGAACCCGGTTGAAGCGGTTATGTATTTTAAGTATCTTGATGCCCAAATAAATGCTGAAATTGGAGAATGCCCGACATGCGGGAATGTAAATCCCGAACTTATATTTAATATAATCGAAGCAAGAATTGTGGATGAATATGGAAATTATACTTCTTCCCGTAAAGTAAGCCCCGAAAAATGGCAGGAATATTTTAAAAATTCGAAAAAAGGGCCTGAATTTATATGTATCGATGAAAAGCCTCCAAAAACACTATCAATACCAGATTGGTTTAAGCAAATCCGAATTTTTTCTGTGAGAGATTTTCTTTCAAAAATCAGTAATAAGCAATATTTGGCCCTTACACTTCTTGAAGCTCCCATATTAGCATTCATTCTCTCCTATATTATCCGGTATATCGCTGATCCTTCTTCCAAACATTATATATTCAGGGAAAATGAGAATATACCGATTTATATATTTATGTCTCTTATCGTTTCCCTCTTTCTCGGATTAACAGTAAGTGCCGAAGAGATATTCAGAGACAGGAAAATATTGAAAAGAGAAAAATTCCTTCATCTCAGCTGGTCAGCATATTTAATATCCAAAATAGGGATACTTACACTTATTTCAGCAATCCAGGCGGCCAGTTTTATTTTAGTCGCCCACTATATTATTGATCTTCGTGAAATGTACTTTCACTATTGGTTTGCATTTTTTACAACAGCAGTATGTGCGAACCTGATAGGCCTGAATATTTCCGCATCTTTTAATTCCGCTGTTACTATTTATATAATTATCCCTTTGATAATCATTCCTATGATGGTTTTGAGCGGTGCGATGTTTAGCTTTGATAAATTGAACAGAAATATAAGCAGAATTGACAAAGTCCCTTTTCTGGCTGAAATTATGCCGACCAAGTGGTCATACGAGGCTCTGATGGTTAAACAATTTAAAGACAACTCATTTCAAAAGCATTTTTATAATACTGACAAACAAATTACTAATTCTGATTTTCATCTTTCATATTATATTCCTGAATTAGAAACAAGATTAAATAAATGTTTTGAAGATTTCAGGGATAATGGGAAGATTACGTATTCTGCATCAGATTTTGTTTTGTTAAATAATGAAATAAGAAAACAGGAAAAAGTAACCGGTATTTATACAGATCCGGAGTATAATAAGTCAACTACCGAAAATATTAGTTCTGCTATATTTTATTCATTCGAATTTTATATTTCCCAATTAAAGAATCATTATCAACAAATTTTTACAAAGTTTGAACGGGAAAAAACAAATCGGATCCGCTATCTGATGAAAAACAGGAAGGATTTATATTTCAATATGCTGGATAAATATCATAATGAAAGTGTTTCAGATCATGTTAAAAAAATCTATGAAAAAAATAAAATAGTAGAATATAGGCATTCACTTGTGAGGCAATCCGATCCTATATTCCTTGATCCAATTCCGGGATCATATCTGGATTTTCGTTCTCACTTTTTTGCCCCGAAAAAACATTTTGCCGGACGTTATTTTGAAACGTTTTGGTTTAATATCAGTATAATATGGATACTAAATCTTTTAATTTATTTAGCCCTTTATTATGAGTGGCTTAAAAAACTGGTAAGCAGACGAATCTGATTATGTTTTTTATATAATAATTATTATGCATATGTTACAGAAGCTTTTAATCTTTATATTTGCTATATCGGTATTTTCTTCCTGTAAAAACCGCCTTCGGGAAGACCTTACTGTTCCGGGTTCAGAAATGAACAAAGGAGATTTGAAAATATCAGCACAGGCAATGGAAGAAATAACTCAAAATATCTCTTCCCCCATAGAGATGGCAGCACTCATAAAAGATCTCGGATTCCCTTTTTCTCCGAATTATTTATCTAAGATAAATGTAGAAGACTCTTACTCAACCAGCTTTACAATGGCCCTAAAACTAGGTATTTTAGGTGCCGATCTCGGTTATCTGAATGTAAATGAAAAAACCGGATCATCAATCAGTTATCTTACAGCTATAAATAAACTGGCTGATGGCTTAAAAGTAAGCCGTTTTTTTGATTTTACGACACTAAAAAGACTTGCTACAGGAAATTCAGGCATTGATTCTTTGATATTTCTTTCCGTTAATAGTTTTAACAGGATGGATGATCATCTCCGGCTCACTGACAGAAGTAATTTAAGCGCATTAATGATAAGCGGTGTATGGATTGAAGGAATGTATCTCGCGTCAGAGGTCGTTAAGGAAACACGTGATGAACTATTAAAAGAATATATAGGTGAGCAGAAAACCGTGCTAAATAATCTGCTTCTCATACTTCGCAACTATCAAAATGATGAACAATTTGTAAATCTTATCAAACAATTTGAAGAAATTAAAAATGAATTTGATAATGTTAAAATTTCTTTTGAAATTAATGAGCCAAAAGCCGTGGAACAGGATGGTATGTTAATGATAGTTCAACAGGAAAATAGTATTGTTGATGTTTCAGATGAAGTTTTAGATAACATTATTCATAAAATTATTAAAATTAGAAATGAACTGATTACCATTTGATATTTAAAAATCTTATATAATTTTGAACTACAACAACTTATTTAAATTATTTTTGTACAAATACTAAATTAAAAATAGTGTATCAAAAAGTGTAGCTGAACTTTAAACTAAAAATGATCACATTCCTTAAAAAAAATTAATTTAAAAATTCCGTCAATACAGATTAATTAACACCAAATAACTAAATTTTATTCGTGTGAAAAAAAAATTCATATATTTCATATTCTTAGTTTTATCAGCCAGTATTTTTCTTCCTGTATCATTAATTAGTCAGGATATTCAAAAAAGTATACAACAATGTGCTATGAGTGCAGGTCCTGATGCAATTTATCTAAAGGATTTTGTAATTAAACTAAATGCTACCAAGCCAGACGAACGTCCGGCAGTATTCAAAACTGCCCTCGTTTTACGTAAAAATGTAACCTACAGATTTTCTATCTGTAATATGGAAAAATCAGAAGGAGAAGCTGTACTTCGGCTATATGATGAAACTACCTTATTGGCAAGTACTTATTATCCGGATACCGGTAAAGAATATAGATCAATTAATTTCTCCTGTCAAAAATCCGGTATATATAACATTCTGATAAACTTTAAGAATGGAAAACAAGGAGAAGCTATTGGAATAATGTCATATATTTCGAAATAATCCTTCTAAAATAATTTTTAATTTTTTTAAAATTTTGCAAGTACATTTCATTTCTTTATTTTTGCCGTACAAGAAAATTAAATTGATACTTTCTGTTAGAATTAATTTTCACATTTAAAGAATTTTATTTTGGTGAGGTGGGTGAGTGGCTTAAACCAACAGTTTGCTAAACTGTCGTACCTGCAAGGGTACCGAGGGTTCGAATCCCTCCCTCACCGCTTGTGTGGAAATTAAATTTTCAGCGCTCTGCAATTTTCAATTAAAAAGATATTTTAATACCATTCCTTATAATTTCCCGGAGTAACCATATCTTAAGCATACACGGCATTTATTAGTATAATTTATTATAATAGCGTATCTGTAATTTTACTTTTTATTAAAAACAATTCTTTTAATTTTAATCTGACACTATTTTTAGCCCTATTATAGAAAATATCAAAGTTGTAAGTAAAATTATCCGTGAAAAACTTGCCGGCTCTTTAAAAACAAAAATACCTGTTAATACCGTGCCGGCTGCGCCAATTCCTGTCCATACAGCATAGGCGGTACCTATAGGTAAGGTTTGGGTGGCCTTAATTAAAAGAGCCATACTTATACTCAGGGTAATAATAAATCCTGTATACCATAAATACATTTCATACCCTGTAGTAAGTTTAGCCTTCCCTAAACAAAAAGCAAACGCAACTTCAAATAAGCCTGCAATAATTATTATGATCCAGCTCATACTTTCTTTTTTCTTTATTATAAGGCTACAAAATTATTTTAATCTGGTTAATGATCAAATCGGAGAAGCGCAAATTTTTAATGCAAATAGAAGTTATGAATTTTAGGCTGAACAGAAAAATGAAGCAGAAATCGCAAAATATATCTAATAACATACATCAAAAAAAAAGTAATTTTGAACATTTAAAAATTATACTTGCTATAATTGTTATATAAATAATATCAGTGATCAAAGAAATGAGGAACTACAAAATCATGTTATTAAATTCATTTTATTATAAAACAGTATAAGTCCAAATTAAACCTGATTATTTAAATATCGAATAAAACAGGAAATTCAATAAAAAATCAAACCAAATAAAAAATATGTCTAATCCGCAAGTTATAGTTAATGGCAATAATATTCCTGCCAATGTCTTTCTGCTTACCGGAACTAATATTGGAGATCGTTTACAAAATTTAAAATATGCACAAATAAAAATATCAGAGAGATTAGGAGATATTATATTTTATTCGCATATCTATGAAACAGAACCCTGGGGCTTTAAAACCAATACTTATTTTTATAATCAGGCCCTTCAAATCAAATCCTGTTTATCGCCTTTGGATCTGATGTCAAAGATCAGGGAAATTGAAAATGAGACAGGAAAAATCAGGGATCAGTATCAATATAATGACAGGATTTTGGATATAGATATTTTATTTTTTGAAAACCGTATTATAGATATTAATGGTCTTATTATTCCTCATCCTTTATTACATTTCCGTAAGTTTGTACTTATTCCTCTCAAAGAAATAGCCGCTGATTTTATCCACCCTGTATTAAATAAAAGCATAACACAATTATTGACAGATTGTAAAGACAAAAATGCAGTCAAAAAATTAATACTTTCTTCCAATAGTTATACCATAAAAACAAAATGAAAGATCAGGAATAATCAAATTCTAAATTTTCGAAAAAGTACTATAAATATTTGCTGCTTTTTTATATTTTTAGACTATCACAAATATTAAATATTTTAAATGACCATAAATAACTTAGACAGCCTGTCAACTTTTAAATGGGCCCTTTTTGTCAAAATCATTTGAATATTATAGCAGAATTAAGAATATTATAGCAGAATTAAGTTTAAAAAGAAATGACTAAAACATTCTAATAAAAGTTCTAACAAAAATTATAAACTATGAAAAAATCCAGAAGAGAATTTGTAAAAACAGTTACCAGAGGAAGTGCCGGGATCACCATTGGAGCAATGGGATTCAATGCCAGATCCTATGGGCAGATCATTGGATCCAATGAACGGGTTAATATCGCTGTAATAGGGATCCATGGAATGGGACAATCACATATTTCATCCTATCAGAATGCAAAAAATGGTAATGTCATTGCTTTATGTGATGTTGACAGTAACTTGTTTGCTGAAAGGATAGAAAAATTTTTTACAAGGAAAGGTTTGCCAAAACCCAGAACTTATATTGATTTAAGGAAACTGTATGAAGATAAGGATGTTGATGCAGTTTCTATTGTAACTCCGAATCATTGGCATACACTTGCTTCTATATGGGCTTTACAGGCCGGTAAACATGTTTCTGTAGAAAAACCTTGTTGCCACAATTTTTTTGAAGGTCAAAAACTTGTTGAAGCTGCTGAAAAATATAAACTTATTGTTCAGGATGGTGCAGAACAAAGAAGCAATCCCTGTGCACAAAGTATGGCAGACTTTCTGCATAGCGGCAAACTTGGTGAAGTATATATGGCTAAAGGACTATGTTATAAATGGCGGGATACTATTGGAAAAACACCAGATGAAGCTGTACCCGAAGGAGTTGACTATGATCTCTGGACAGGGCCTGCAGCTAAAAAGCCATTCTCGAAAAACAGATTTCATTATAATTGGCATTGGAACTGGGACTACGGAAATGGAGATATGGGTAACCAGGGAGTTCATGAAATGGATATCGCCCGATGGGGATTAAACGTTACACTGCCAACAAAAATTAGTGCAATAGGCGGTCATTTTATGTTTGACGATGATCAGAATACCCCAAATACAATGATTGCGGTGTTCGAATTTCCTAATCCACAGGGAGAAGGAGATAAGAAAAAAATACTTCAGTTTGAAGTCCGTCATTGGATCACAAACAGAGAGGGAATTAAGGGTGATACTCCTGAGGCAAATGCTTATATGGTCAGTTCAGATAATACTGTAGGTAATCTTTTTTACGGATCAAAAGGATTCATGACTAAAAATGTAAAGGAATGGCAGGTTTATAATGGAAAAGAACGGACAGAAGGAGAAAGAGGAAGTGGCGAGGGCAATCATTATCAAGCTTTTATTGATGCTGTCAGGGCGAACGACCAGAAACTCGCCAATGGAGATATACGCGAGGGATTTTATTCCTGTGCCTTAATACACCTTGGAAATATTGCTTATCGTCTGGGAAGGAGCCTTGAGTTTGACCCTGTAACAATGAAATTCATTAATGCCCCGGATGCTGATGTTATGTTAACAAGACAGTATAGAAAACCTTTTATTGTTCCGGATAAGGTATAAATTTTAGCATTAAGGTATGAATCCCTTTAAAAGAAGTATGAATATAAGGTGGATAATCTTATTGTTTCTTTTCTTTGCTACTGTACTCCTTTATCTTGATCGCTCAGCCCTTGGTATTATGGCCCCTTTTCTTCAGGATGAAATAGGGTGGACTGAAAAACAATATGGTAATATAAATACTGCCTTTATGATTGGATATGCTATATGCTTTCTAATCATGGGAGCTTTTGTAGATAAAATTGGCGCAAAATCCGGTTATGCCATCGCAGTAGGCCTATGGGTATTTGCACAAGCTTCAACTGCCATTGCTAAAAGCTGGACAGGTTTTGCATTGGCACGTATTGGACTGTCAGTAGGGCAATCGGGAAACTTTCCGGTGGCAAATAAAGTCCTGGCAGAATGGTTTCCTAAAAAAGAAAGGGCATTTGCTATCAGCCTTTTTAATGGAGGTTCTAATGTGGGAACACTATTGTCCCCTCTTATTATACCAATTATTGTATCAGCATTTAATAATAAATGGCAGGCAGCCTTTTTATGGACCTTACCAATCAGCATTATATGGATCCTTACATGGCTGATTTTATACAAAAAACCCGACAAACACCGTTGGGTTTCAAAAGAAGAGTTTGAGTTTATTAATAGCGACGAGAAAGAAAAATCGGAAAATACGATAAAATGGATTACTGTTTTAAGAACCCGGGAAATATGGGGTATATGCGTTGGGAAATTTGTTACTGATCCTATTTGGTGGTTTTATCTCTTTTGGGGCGCAAAATTTTTAAACGGGAAATATGGATTAAATTTACAGGAAATAGGAATTCCTTTCTTTACAATTTATCTGATCTCATGGATGGGTGGAATTTTTCTGGGATGGTTGACATCAAAATTTTTAAAATCGGGCTGGTCACTTAATAAGGGACGTAAAACCGGATTTTTTATCTGTGTACTTTTCACATTACCGGTTATGCTGGTTCCCCATATAAATAATATGTGGCTTTCGGTTTTTTTGATCGCCCTGGCAGCAGGAGGCCATTGTGGTTGGTCGGCAAATATTTTCAGCCTTATGTCGGACATTTTTCCACGAAAGGCTACAGCTTCTGTTACAGGAATTGCGGGTTTCTCCGGAGCTGTTGGAGGAATTGTTATTGCCCAGCTGGTAGGAAGTAACTTACATAAATTGGGAATGGACGGCTATATTATTCCTTTTTTTATTGCTGCTATCGGATATTTAATAGCTCTGGGAATATTGCATCTTTTGATACCAAATATTAAACCTTTAGAAATGTAATTAAATATGAAACCCTTTGAACGTTTAAACACAGCTCTAAACCATAGCGAACCCGACAGAATACCTTATGACCTCGCAGGAACTACTGTAACAGGCATAAGTAAAAAAGCTTTTATCAATGCTATGGAATTCAAAGGCTGGCCAACAGAATATGATAAAAAAGAAATTGACCCTATACAACAAATTGTCACCCCTGTAGAAAGAACATTAAAAAATTTAAATTCGGATATTCGACGTATAGGCTCACGCAGAATACCAGATTTTGAACAAACATTAATACGTAATGGCAATGTGCTGGAAATTACTGATATATGGTCCTGTCTTTGGAAAATGGATGAAACAAAAGATTTTTATTACAATCAATACACTTATCCCTTGGAATCCTGTTCTTCTATTGAGGAAGGACTTAAAAATTACCTGATACCTAATATTCAGGTCCATGCAGATATTATTATAAACGATCTTAATAAACAAAAACAATTTATTTCTGATTATGGAGTATTGGCCGACAGAAATTGTGCGGGCCTGATTGAAACTTCTTTAAGGATCAGAGGATACGAAAACTGGTTTATTGACACGATCATTAATCCTGCAGGTGTGGAAAAGCTTCTTGATGTGGTGCTTGATTATAAAATTCAATACTGGGACCTTATGATTGAGTGGCTTATCAAAAATAATTTGCAAAAAAGGTTAAGTGTGGCCGCAGAATGTGATGACCTGGGAACACAAACATCAACTCTGCTGGAACCGGATTTCTTAAGAAAAACTGTAATCTCCCGTTTCAAACAGTTATGGTCACATATTAAAAATAAATTACCGGACGTCAAAATCTTTATGCATTCCTGCGGGGCAATACGTGAGCTAATTCCTGATCTTATTGAAGCCGGAATGGATATTTATAATCCTGTTCAGTTTACAGCGAATAATATGAAACTGAAAGAACTGAAAAAAGATTTTGGCAAAGATATTGTATTTTGGGGCGGCGGGGTTAATACTCAGGAAACTTTAAAAACCGGTAAGCCTGATGAGGTTAAAGATGAGGTTAAGAGAATTATGGATATCATGGCCCCCGGAGGAGGTTTTGTTTTTGCAACAGTTCATAACATACAGGAAGATATTCCACCCGCCAACTTTTGGGCTATGTGGGAAACACTTATGGATTATGGGAAATATTAAAAAAGATTTGATATTTTTCAAATTATTCCCTCATCAGAAAAACTAAAATAAGAATTACCAGCTATAATAATATGATCAAGGAGACTGATATCCATAAAGCCTGCTGCCTCTTTCATCCTCAATGTTATTTTCCTGTCAGAATCACTCGGTTTTATATTCCCCGAAGGGTGATTATGACATAAAATTAATCCGGATGCCAATTTTTCAATTGCATTTTTAAGAATTATCCTGATATCTATAACAGTTCCGCTAAGTCCTCCCTGACTAATACGATTTTTATCAATTATAACATTTGCCCTGTTCAATAAAAGGATCCAAAATTCCTCATGTGGCAAATCAGCCAAAAGAGGATGAAACAGATCAAAAACTTCTTTACTGGAAGTGATTTTTTCTTTTTCAAGAGCTTCAGCATAATTTCTTCTTCGACCAAGTTCCAGTGCAGCAAGGATTACTAAAGCCCTTACTCTTCCTATACCTTTATTTCGTTCAAGCTCACTTAGGGAAAATTTTCCCAGTCGAATAAGATTATTTTCCGCGGAAGACAATATTTTTTTGGAAAGTTCTACAGCAGAGATATTTCTGGTACCTGAACCAATAAGAATAGCAAGCAACTCTGTATCACTAAGACTATTCACTCCTTTTTTTAAAAATTTTTCCCTGGGCCTGTCTTCAGCCGACCATTCTTTTATACTTAAATTTTTATAATCTGACATATTACCTTCTCCGGGAAACTATTATAATCAATATCTTTTTTATTAATGGAAATCCAAAATAAAAATCAGCGTTTATAAAAATATATTCAAACAGTAAAAGTGTTTAGCCGGAAATAAAGAAAAAATGAACTATTTAAAAAACCTGAAAATTAATCCGGGCAAGTGATTATCATAATAAGGAATTAATTTTACTTTTAGGATCAAATATGCTTATCCTATAATATTTTTTTAAAAAATATTGAAAAATATATTATTGAACTTAGAGATTAAATAAGTAATTTTAAGCTATACAAATTCATTGTTTTATATATATCCATTGTATACTTTTTTTGATTTTTAAGAAGACAATATTTATTATAAAATTATTAACCTTTAAAATTTAATATTAAAGCAATTATGAAAAGCACAAGTTTTATTAATGTATGCAAAAACAGGCAAAGCACATTCAGGCAAATTTGTCAGCCGGTAGATAAATCATTAAAATCAAATTTTATACGAACAAAAACAATTTACTTATCAAACAATATTATGCGTGTTATCCTTTTTATTATTGTATTGATAAATTTGACTTTTTTTAGGGTTTCTGCCGCCAGGCAGGAGTTTTATCAAATTAAAATTTATGTATTTAACAATAAAACACAGGAAAAACGGATTGATAAGTATCTTAAAGAAGCCTTCCTTCCTGCCCTAAACAGGGCGGGAATAACTAAAACAGGAGTTTTTAAGCCTGTGGAAAGTGATACAGCCCATGGAAAAAGAATTTATGTTTTAATACCCTTCAAATCAATGACCCAATTTTTAAAGTTATCTGACATCCTTGAAAAAGACACACAATATAAAGAAATGGGGAAAGATTATTTAGATGCTTTGCATAATGCCCCTCCTTATGACCATATTGAAAGTATTTTATTGAAAGCATTTATTGATATGCCGAGGTTACAAATACCTCAACATGCCACCTCCCCTTCAGAAAGAATATATGAACTAAGAAGTTATAAAAGTGCTACAGAAAAATTATATAATAAAAAAGTTCATATGTTTAATCAGGGAGGTGAAATCAGAATTTTTGAAAAACTAAAATTCAATGCTGTTTTTTATGGTGAAGTCCTAAGCGGAAACAGCATGCCTAATCTTATGTATATGACCACCTTTGCAAATAAGGCAGCAAGGGATGAGCATTGGGATACTTTTAGAGCTGATCCGGATTGGAAAACCTTATCCGGACTCAAAGAATATGAAAATACCGTATCCCGTTCACAGATCTTCTTCCTTTTTCCTACTGATTATTCAGAAATTTAATCTCAAATTATTATATCAATATGAAAAACTCACGCAGACATTTTTTAAAAAAATCCAGTTTTGCCGGAATTGGCGTGATTGGCACAATGTCATGTTCACGTCAGCCAGAAACTACTGATCCATTTCCTGTAACTCACAAGCAAACTTTCAACATGTCAGGATATAAAGCGCCTAAATTGGAAGAGGTGCGAGTTGGCATAATCGGGCTTGGAAATCGCGGCTCAGGAACTGTAAGAAGGCTTGCCAGCATCAAGGGTGTTGTGATAAAAGCTCTATGTGATTTGGAACCGGACAGAGTTAGTAAAGCAAAAGAATCTATCGCCTTTCTGGGGCAAAACCCGGATTCTTATTCAGGCCATGAAGAAGAATGGAAAAAAGTTTGTGACCGTAAAGATATTGATCTAATTGCGGTTGTAACTCCCTGGCATTTACATGCTCCAATGTGTATTTATGCTATGGAAAATGACAAACATGCTTATACTGAATTACCTGCTGCTTTAACTATAGAAGATTGCTGGAAGCTTGTAGAAACATCTGAAAGGACAAAAAAACATTGTGTTCAAATGTCGGCAAACTGCCATTCAGGATATTCTGCTGTCCTGTTAAATATGGTACGGGAAGGATTTTTTGGTGACCTTATCCATGGAGAGGGCGCCTATATCCATGATCTTCTTATGAGATACAACTTTTCAAAAACCATGTATCATAATCTATGGAGACTAAAAGAAAATATGAATAAGCATGGTAGTCTGTATCCACAACATGGTTTAATGCCAATACTCCAAATGATGGATATTAATTATGGGGATAAACCGGAATTTCTGGTATCAGTTTCAAGTGATGATTTCTTAATGAGGGCAACCGCAGACAGATTAGCTTCAGAAGACGATTTTTGGAAACCTTTTGAACATAAAAGTTTCCGGGGTAATATGAATACTACAATAATAAGAACTAATAAAGGGCGTACAATTATGGTTCAGCATGATGTGTCATCACCCCGGCCGGATGTACGTTTTAATCTTATAAGTGGAACAAAAGGTGCTTATCAGGCTGGCCCTCCACGTATCGCAACGAGTCACGATGGATGGCTTCCGGAAGCAGAATTTAAAGCTTTAATAGACAAATACACTCCTGAGATTACAAAGAGGTTTACTGCCCTTGCCGAGCAAGCGAGAAGTATAAATCCCCGCGGGCGTTCTTATGAAAGAGTAAGCCCTACAGACTGGCGTTTGATTGACTGCCTCAGAAATGGCATGCCAATGGATATAGATGTTTATGATGCTGCTGTTTCCACTTCAATTATTCCTCTTAGTATATGGTCAGTAGCAAATGGTTCAATGCCCGTAAAAGTACCGGATTTCACTTCAGGGGCCTGGAAAACTAATAAACGCGGAATGGACATAAATCTGACTTTAGGAGGAGGTACAACGGAATTGGTATAAATTCTAAAATTATTAAACAAGTAAAAAGATACTAAAAATTAGATAATCTCAAATTTTGCTGAAAAAATTAAATCATGATTTGTTCAGCGGATTACTTTTTAAAACTTATAAGAACCATCTTTAAATAATAAAGGTTTTTTTCAGCTTTATTAAAATCAAAATTTTATGTGATATGAAAAATAAAAAATCTTTTAACAGCTTAATTTCGGCATATATCTTTTATATGATCTTTCCATATTTTTTAGCAGCTCAGCCGGGTGATCTGCGCTTACTTGACTGGCAACCGATTAGTCAGCTGGTAGTAAAGGAAACAAAAGTTATGCAGCCAAAATTTCCGGTTATTGATATCCATAACCATCTGGGCAACCTGGATAAAACTCAGGAATATCTGGAGGAAATGAACAAAGCCGGAGTATGGATATGTGTCAGCCTTGATGGTCGATCACGTGATAATTTTTATAAAAAACATCTTGAAGTATCCAACAGTATATCCAATGAAAGATTTATTGTTTTCTTTTCTCCTGATTTCAGTAAAATTGATGAGCACAATTTTGGGACCAAAGAGGCACAAAAACTTGAAGAAGCTGTAAAAATGGGATGCAGGGGATTAAAAATATTCAAAAATCTTGGATTGACATTAAAGGATAAAAGTGGGAAAGTGGTACCTGTTGATGATCCAAGAATTGACCCTATATGGGCGAAATGTGGTGAACTGGGTATTCCGGTAATGATTCACGTCACTGATCCTAAAGCCTTTCATGCCGGCCCGGTTGATAAATACAATGAAAGATATGATGAACTGGCAGAACATCCCAACTGGTCTTTTTATGGTGATGAATTTCCGGCAAAAAATGAGATCCTTGATCAAAGAAACCGGGTAATTGCCCGTCATCCCAATACTATTTTTATTGGTGCGCATGTAGGTAATCTTCCTGAAGAACTGGGACGGGTTTCAATGTGGCTGGAAAAATATCCAAATTTTTATGTAGATATTAATGCCAGGATCAGTGAACTAGGACGGCAGCCATATACAGCACGAAAATTTATGATCAAATATCAGGACAGGATATTATTTGGAACAGACACTCCCTGTAACGCAGAGTCATACAGGGTTTATTATCGATTCCTGGAAACTGATGACGAATATTTTGACCCCACACCAGCTCATAAGCTTCAGGGCCGCTGGATGATTTATGGTCTATATCTGCCTGATGAAGTTCTTGAAAAGATATATAACACAAATGCAATTAAAATTTTTAATATGTATAAAGGCAGTAACTGATCATTTAACAGCCATCTCTCGTATTTATAAATTTTATGACAGCCGGAGGATAAAAACCGGCTGTCATCAGTTCATATAAAAAACAAACTATTTATTAAGATATTTTTTGCCAGATATTTCCGTTTTTATTGGAATTCACGACCGCATGGATAAATTTCATGCCACGCACTCCGTCATGAACAGTTGGGAATTCACCGGGTGTAAATTCTTCTCCACGGATTGACTTTGCAGTTCCTTTATAAATATTTGCCAGTGCTTCATAAATTCCTTCCGGGTGTCCCGACGGCATGGTGTGGGATGACTCTGCAAACTGACTGTTATAAGCATTAGCAGGTTTAAATACTTTAGTTGGGTCTGTATCACTAAGCATATACAAATAATTGGGATTTTCCTGACCCCATTTCAGGCTGGCTTTTGAACCATAAACAGCAATGGTAAGATTATTTTCTTCGCCGGCTGCTACCTGTGTTGAACGTACCACTCCTTTTAAACTGTTTTTAAATCTTAATAAAACAGTTCCGTCAAGGTCCATTTTGATGCCTTCCTTAACAGGGCTAAGATCTGATAATACTTCCTGAACTTCAAGGCCGGTGGTATATTCAATCAAATTAAAAGCATGAACACCTATATCGCCCATACAACTACTTATACCTGCATATTCAGGTTCCAATCTCCAGATACCGGTAATACGACTATCTGTTCCATGAATAATAGAATTAATCCATCCCTGATAATATTGTGCATCGATCCGCTGAATTGTTCCCAAAACACCCTGTTTTATAAGCTCACGCATTTGCCTTATCATTGGATATCCGGTATAAGTATGAGTTAGTGCAAATGTAAGCTTTGTTTCGCCCACAATTTTCTCAAGATCAAGAGCCTCATCGATAGTCAAAGTCATTGGCTTCTCACACATCACATGGAAACCATTATTGAGGAGCTTCCTGGCAAAAGGATAATGTAAATAATTTGGTGTCACAATTGCTACCATTTGCATTCGCTCATTTACAGGAAGAGCTGACTCCGAGGAAATAAGTTTGTCAACACTTTCATAGCAACGTGAAAGGTCAATCCCTTCCTGAAGAGCAAATTGTTTGCTCTTTTCATAATCAACGTCAAACACTCCTCCAACGACTTCATAATCATTGCAAATACGGGCAGCACGGCGATGAGCATCACCGATAAAGGCGCCAATACCGCCGCCTATCATTCCCATTTTTATTTTTTTCATCAGAAAATAATTTAGTTATTTAATAATATAAAATTACTTATCCACTGTTTTACCAACACGACCAATAAATAAAGATATGACGATCAATATTACAGCCATTATTCCGGCAATAAGCAGGCTTTGCTGAACACTTGAGCCTACACTAAGATTACCAATGATTTTAGGCACAAATGTTCCTCCCAGTAATCCAACGGAAAACATTATTCCGAAAATTGTTCCATACAAACTGGGATCAAATTTATTAAAAGTAACACCAACTATGGTTGGAAAAATTGGAGCAAAGGCAAGACCGGCAAGTATTATTGCGAATATTCCCAAAGCAGGGCTTTTTGTAACTATCATAAGTATAATTGAAAGCAATGAAACAATTGCCATTGAAATGATTACTTTAGCACCCATTGCGGTAAGATTCTTAATTGTTGATGAAAGGAATCTTCCGGCCATCATAGCTACTCCAAACAAACTTAAAGCAACTCCTGATTTTGTTGCAGCATTGGCTATGCCGGACCCTGAATAAACTTCTTCCATAAGTTTACGGATCCAGGTTCCCATGGATATCTCAAGAGACATATAACAAAACAATGCCAGGGCAGCAATAAGAACTGCAGGCTTTACAAGAACACCCAATACCATATTAAATTTGAAACCAACCGATACTTTTGGAAAGTGCGCCAATAAAGCATAAACTAAGAAGATCAGGATAATTATACTTAAAATTATCAAAGCAATATTATATGGGAGATTTAATGTTTTAAGCATGAAAACCAGAAAAAGAGGAGTAAGCACATATCCTAATCCAAAAAAAGCATTACCAAAATTACTCGCACGTGCAGGGTCTTTACCATCAAAAAGAACAACCGGAATAAGAGTATTTCCGACAGTATTCAACGACATAGCGCCTATTCCCATGATAATACAAGCAATTAAGGCAAGCGAAAAACTATTTGCCAATGCCAGTAGAAAAATACTCAGGCTGGTAACAATAAAACCTAAGACAGCTACCGGTTTATAACCAATTTTATCCACCAGGGGCCCGATAAACAACTGTACAATACAACAGCTAAGGAACATTCCCAAAACAAGAGTTCCAAATTTACCGGCATCAATATTTAATGAATTCATTAATTCAACAGATATGGCCCCAAGAATAATAAAACAAATAGCCAGCGTAAATACAGACATTAAAGCTACAATTGCAGCTTTTTGATAATTAGTTTTTTCCATGTTTTTTTTGAATTAAATAATATAAAAATCAGAAAATAAATATTCAATATTGCTAAAATTAAAATTTCCTTTTACGGTCAAATCTATTATAAATATTAGTCTATATCTTGAATTCCCCGTAAAAAGAATTTACTATCCAAATATAATTAATTATAAAGCACTACAAGTCTTATTCAATTTATTTTTCGAAATACTCGAAAAAAACATCACGCA
This sequence comes from uncultured Bacteroidaceae bacterium, assembly GCA_964563105.1. Taxonomy (GTDB): domain Bacteria; phylum Bacteroidota; class Bacteroidia; order Bacteroidales; genus CAYVTV01. The sequence continues at coordinate 29,296 of CAZLXM010000007.1, read as the reverse complement.
ATTGCCTGCCAAATAACTCCCAATCCTTTCCGAAAGGCTCCTTTTTTAAACCCTCAATCCATAAACGGTTTAATTCGAGTACGCAGCCATCAATTCCAAAGCGTTCAATCATACTTTCACCAAAACTTCCGGGAATACGGGAATTTCTGCCGGAACTACCTTCCCGGAACCAGGTATGTTTATACAAAAGATCTTCAAATCGCCGCATATTAGTCAGATAGGTATCCAGATTGACATTTGGGTAACTTACAAGCAGTTTCCCACCCATGTCATTATGCAAATCAATCGCAATATGAGGCTTTTTCCCTTGATCAATCATAGTTTTTAACCATAATTCCATAGCATAATTTTCAGGTGCTAAAATTGGATCAGCAGGTAAATCCAAGTTTCTGTTAAGATCACATCCCATGCTGTTAAAGCGGGTAAGACCTCTATAAACTCCGTCTTTATTAGCCATGGGTAAAACATATAAACAATATTTTTTTAAATAAGAATTTATCTCCTCTGTTTTCTCAAGCAAACTTCGAATAAGGCCTTGTACCACCCAGTTACCTCCTGCTTCCCAGGGGTGGGAACGCGCCCGGATAAAAACCCGGTAAGGAGCTTCTGGATATCCAACTCTTATAATCTCAAGTTCTCTGCCTTCTACAGTTTTCCCAATTGTAATAATTTCCGTTAAAGGATTATTTTTAATTTCTCTTTTTAAGTTTTCTAAATCACTTATCCTGTATGGCTCAACTTGTGTAAGAAAAACTCTGTCAGCAGGCATCAGAATACTTAATTTTAAAATATTATTATCTACAGCCTCTACCGGCAAAAGAGACCAATGTTTACCATCAATAGAAATATAAAAATTTTTAATCCTTGAAAAGTTTGCAGAAGCCTTTCCATTCCATACTTGATCAAAAAAATTTAAATATAGAACTAAATTAGCACCTTTAGAGGCCTGTACCTGAAAATGCCAATGATTGGAAGCCCTGTTAGGTGATTCCCTTTCATGATCATATAAACAGGTTATTTGAACTGATCCGTCAGGATTATATTCCCAATAAACAGGGGAAGCATTTTCAAAAGAAGAATTTATATATTTAACAGGTGATTTAATTGAATCGGTAATTCTTGCTGCAAATAACCCATCTTGATTTAAATTGCATGTTGTCAAATCATTGTTAAAAACATCAAATTCATTAGTAATCAGAAATAAAATTAAAATAATATTATAACTTATCTTTCTTAAAAAGTAATTCATATTTTAACAAAAAAGTTATACAATAATTTATCAAGCAGTATCACATTTATAGAAACTATTTACTAATAAATATTTCAAAATTTCAAAGTTTTAATTCTGTTACCCGACACTAAAAAATCTATTACAGGCCCCAAACATTGTAATGATAAACAAGTACTTTATCTGAATTCTAAAGTGACACACTATTTGAATCAGATTTATTCTTCACAATAACTTACTGTGTCAGTGTACTAAATCCCTTTGATGTTTATACCAGCTCCAAAAAATGTTTTATAAATAACCCTGCCGGAATAAAATATATTTATGATTATTCAGAGTAAAATAGCTTTACAATAATCAACACATTTCTTTACTTCTTTTCCTGCATCCGAACCTTCAGGAACTGGATATTCAAGCTCAATATCACAATATATCGGCCATTTATTTTTCCGGATTAAACGTAATATGTCTGCGATAGGAGTTTCTCCCTTTCCCCAGGGCATATTGGTATTTGCAGGTTCGGATGATGGCCCTGTTTTATCTTTTAAATGAATGCTGGCGATCCGGTCATGTAATCTTTCAATAATTCCATTAGGATGAAGGCCTGTAGCTCCAAAATAGTGCCCTGCATCAAAATTAAGCATATTTGCAGAAGAATATGAAAGAAAGGTATCAAAGCTAAACCCCGGTTCACCGGGTTGAAGGTGATTATGGAAAATTGCATACATTCCGTGCTTTTCGGCAAAATATCCCAGACGTTTGCATGCTTCCTCACCAATTTCATTAGAGACTCCGATAGAACCCAATGCTTTAGCAGCTTTAAATGAATAATCCACTTCCTCATCAGTCCAGGATGCAGGACTAAATTTAGTAATATGAATATTTATACCAGCATTGTTAAACATTTTCCGAAATTCTTCAAATTTTTTCATTGGCGCAGATATTCTCCATTTTCGTCTGTCTTCATTGGCCTTTGAAACAGCAGTATTATATGCAGCCTTGTCTTCCGGGGATAAATTAACATTTCGTTCAGGCCTGGGTGGTAACTGAGGAATACCGGCAAAATCCTCTACAACCGGATTCATTAATTCTATCGAACTTATTCCAGCCATTACACAATAATCAATAATATCCTGTGCCTGAGATGGCATACTCCTCCAGCTATAAGTTATTGCACCTATCTGTACACCTCCAAATTTTGAATCCGGTTTTCCGGCGGATACCCCTTTACATTGGTAAGCCAAAGGAAGTATACTAATACCAGCAGAAGCAGAAATAGTTTTACTTAAGAATTTTCTTCTGGAAAATACTTTGCTTTGTTCATTGTGTTTTTTCATAAATTCATTTTTTATATGTTTCACTCGTGGGATTAATCTATGGTTAAGCCTTTCATTAGATAAAGATAAGTAAAAGTATCACTCTGTGAAGGAAAAGTACAAAGAAATTATCAAACGGCAAATTAAAAATTTATCGGGATTTTTGATTTTTATACCCAATTACTACTTTTTTTGTAAGTTTATACTTTACTATTTAAACTATAAATAAAAATTGAAAAAAACTTTTTTAAAATATTTTTTCAAATGCAATATTTTGCTATTTATTTTAGGCTGCACAGACATAGCAACAATTAATCCGGAGAATATTTTACAATTTCCTGAAATAAAGCCTGATTATACAAACATTACAATACCTCCAAATATTGCTCCTTTAAATTTTCAGGTCAAAGAAGATGGTTTAGCATTTTTTGTCCGATTTTCCTGTAATTTGAAAATCTTAATGGAAATATTTTCAACAACCGGGAAGGTCATGATCCCATTGAGTAAATGGAAAAATATCCTTAAGGACAATATTAACCAGGAGATTCAGATAACTGTTTTTTGTAAAGATAAACAGAGTCAGTGGAAAAAATTCAAACCTTTTAATTATGAATATATCTGTTGACCCAATAGGCCCTTTTCTTTCTTATCGTTTATTATATCCTGGTTTTGAGGCCTATACCAATTTAAGTATAAAACAACGTTGCCTGGAAAATTTCAAGGTTCATTCTCTTATAGAAAACAGTATAATAGAAAATAACTGCATTAATTGCCATACATTCAATCCTGACAATCAATCTGATTTCTTTTTTCATGCAAGAGGCTCTTTTGGTGGCACTTATTTTTGCAGGGCAATTAAGCCTGATTCGAAATTAGAATATAAGAATATAAAGTATAACCTGTACAGGATTTCGTTCAATAAAGAAAATCGCACATTTGGAACAATTGAATTAATATTTGATGCCCTTGCTCTTGACAAAAGTGTTTCTTTTCCCAGGATATCTCCCAATGGTAAATATTTGATTTTTACTTTACAAGATTACGGCTGTTTTTCAATATGGCACAAAAATGCAGATCTTTATTCTATTAATCTGGAAACATGCGTTGTTTCCAGGTTAGACCTGAACAGTGATTTATATGAAAGTTATCATTCATGGTCATCAAATAGCAAATGGCTGGTTTTTAGCAACAAACGCGAAGATGGATTAACAGCCAGACCCTATATATCTTATATACAAAAAAACGGGGATAGTTGTAAACCTTTCGTGTTACCTCAGAAGGGCCCGACATTTTATGATACATTTTTAAAAACTTTTAATATCCCGGAAAATTGTATTAACACCCGGCAAAATACGGAATATTGCAAAATCAGAGGCTGTTCAAACTAAATGATTGTTTAGAAACTTGTTACAATGTTGAAAAATAATACAATTTACAAATCAATCTTCTTCCCAATTTTAAGGCACTTTCCATATTTATTGTTTTTTCTGATCTTATTTACATATTTCTATTTTTTTATAAATTATATTTTCTTTTTTCAGGAAAAATCTTCATTCTTTATAACAGGATGGAGCTTTTTTGTTAATCATTTAAATTCGCCCGGAAATTTTTTGATATATCTTGGCAAATTTTTTTCCGCATTTTATTATTACCCACTCATAGGTTCACTTATTATTTCATCATTTATTATAGCAATAGTATTTGTTACTGCCCAAATAATTAAATTTAAAACAGGAAATACCGGATTTGTAATTCCATTTCTAGCAGGAGGTATTTTATTTTATTTACATACACATTATCACTATTTGATTTACAATACCATTGGGATATTTTTCCAGGTTCTGGCTTTTTATCTGATAATAAAGTTTATAAAAAAAGACTATAAATGGTTAATAATAATTTTTACCCCAGGATGGTTTTTTCTGACAGGCAGCTTTGCCTGGTTGTTATTTATAATGCTTTCTTTTACTATACTTCAAAAACCGGCTAAATCTGATTGGATAATAATTATAGGTATGTGGAGTATATGCTTTTTATTTTTATATTTATCTGAAGAATACTTTTTCTTCCAACCTTTCAGCAAGCTCATAATCTTCCCTTTCTTAATCCTTAATGCAGGCAATCAATTCCTGTTATTTATTTTTCTGATTATTTTAATATGTATTTTATTGCCATTTATTAAACTATGTCGAAATATTTTTTCATCAGGTAAATTTGAGAGTAAATTAAATAAACCTTTAACTGCAATAATTATAATCTTATTAGCCCTAATCCCATGTATAAAAAGAGTTGATAAAAATCTAAAACATTACTTTCATACAGAAAAATTATTTTACCAGAATAAAATGGATGAAATAATCGCCTTTAATAAGCGTCATCCCTCCAATAACAGGTTAACAAGCTATTTTGTAAATATTGCACTTTGTGAAACTGGAAAACTCAATGACATGCTTTTCCATTTTCCTCAAAGTATTGAAAACAATACACTTTTCCTTGAATGGGAACGTATTGGAGAAATTCTTAAAAGAGGGGGATATTTTTATTACACAATAGGAATTATAAATGAAGCCCACAGATGGAATTTCGAATATATGGTAATGGAAGGTTTCACTCCTCAGGGAATAAAAATGCTGATTAAAACAGAACTAATAAATGGAAATTTTGAAATTGCAGCTAAATATATTTCATTACTGAAACATTCTCTTTTTTATCGTAAAGAAGCTTCGGAATTTGAAAAATTATTGTTTGATGATATGGCAATAGACTTACATCCGGAATTAGGTGAAAAAAGAAGAAATAAAATTATGGAAGATTTCATCATTGATTTACAAAATCCTCTTTTTAACCTGGAAAATGCATTAAATTATGATTGGCCAAACAAACAAGCTTTTGAATATAAACTTGCATTTTTATTACTAACTAAAGATTTCTCTGCCATAATTAATGATATGCATAATCTTAAAAAATTTGGATTTGACTTCATTCCAATACATATACAGGAAGCTCTTTGCGTATATCAGGCGTTTTCCGGATCAAAAACAGATTTTTCCGGTTCTCAAAATATAACTAAAGAAATAAGAACGAATTTTCAAAATTTAAATAAAACTCTTAATCAATATGGAAATAATATAGATGCTGCAAGAATGGCATTACAAAAAGAAATTCAAAATACATTCTGGTATTATTTTCTCTACAACTAAAACAAGATAAATACAAAACTTAACATTGGGTTTTCTTAATAATAAAATTGAAAAAATAATTCTGTTATTTATTTTCAATTTGTATTGAGGCCCTTACGTTACCCTGCAAATCATATGCAGTAGCCGCAACATCAGCTTTGGTTTTAAAATCTCCAATTTTAATGGACGTCCCCGGTTTAGCCCCTGTCCGGAATGCTACCACCTGTGTTGTATGTGAGCTTGTTAACTCAATGATAACCCAGCCGGCTTTATCAATAAACCTTATTCGCGGAAGATTTTGTTCCAGACCTTGCCGGAAAGGCATTAATACTGTTATAAATTTTGCAACTGTATCAGCAACAGTTGTTTGCGCATTTAAATGCCATTGATTAGGCATATTATCAGATTCAGGGGGGACAGTAAACTCATCTGTTTGGGAAAATTTTAATTGTTCCGGTGTAAGGAATTGAACAAACAGTCCGGCAGCTCCCCTCCTTATGGTTACCGATTTATTTTGTTCATCTGCCTGCATTTTTTCAATAGAATGAAGCAACCAGTCATAGATAGAAGGATCCTGACTTGCAACATCATCATAAAGTATAATTACAGGTTCATCTTCAGGAATAGTCGGTCTAAGAAAAAGTGCATGCCTGTAAAAACGTTTAACACTTCCAAAATAAGCCTCTGTGGCGTCTCCAATAGCATAATGGGCATAATCCGTTGTTTTAAAATCAGTTATTTTCCCGCGTGAATCCCAGTTACGTATTTTCTGTCCTTCACCATTTACCAAAATACTATTTGATGCCTTTGTATGCCATGTCCAACTTCTGTGATGGGGACTGTCATAATAAGGATAGTAACCTGAAGCAATAGCGAGCGGTTCGCCATATCCAAAGAGGACAAAAGCATTTTGATCAGCATATGCATGGCTTATTGCCCCAAATGGACTGCTTCGAAGCATAAAATGGACATTATTTTCACCATTTGCCAAATCGCTGTGCATACAAGCCAGGCCAATATTATGAAAGCAATGTGCCTGTGGGAGATCCTCGGGTGATTTGCCTGTATCTTCTGTTTCGATGAAATATTTAAAACGTTCAACTCCTTGTGGTTTAGCATTTAGCTGTTTATCATACCACAAAGCATAAGGATTATTGTATGTTACCCCAAGTTTAAACATTATTCCTGATAAACCTGGAACCCCAGACTGTCCATCACCAAAGGGTGACATTTTTGAATATGGAGGATTACAGTATAGTTTAAAAAATGCAGTATTTTTCAGCCATGGTTTATTGGTCAGATCCACACCGCAATTTTGTTCAACAAGACTAAAAATACGTAAAAAAACTGCTGTACTCCATTGCCAGTATGAAGGCCCTTCGCACCAACCACCATCATCTCCGCCATAAGGAGGAAAGTAGGGAGACCAGAGTTGAAGTAAAACATATTCCAACATTTCCTCAACCGGAATTTCATCTGCCATGCAAATACAAGCCTCCAGTAAATCCCCTATAAAATAACCCATTGCATGTGACTCGTAAGGATGTATTTCGAAAGGTTTATTAATTAATACTTTATAAAGCTGCGGAATCCTTACAGCAAGCATTTTACATATTTTATCTTTATCATTCTGGTCAAGAAGCGGATATATCCAGTCATAAGCCCTTGCAATAACACTAATTATTTCATGACCGGGTTCATCATTATGAAAAAGGCTTGTGCTTCCCTCAGGGTCCCATGAAGCAAGATGTAACATCCGGCGCCTCGCTTCCATCCCATATTTCTCTTCACCTGTTAATAAATAAAGAGTGGCACACTCTGATATTCCACTGTTAAATACTCTGGTGGACCTCATGATCTTAACAAAATCAACTATTTTCTGCTCCCTGTCTTCAGATAAAAAATCCGGTTCAGGATGTAATGGCTCGCCTAAAAATTTATTTCCATTTCTTTTCAGATTATCAAGATATCCTTTTAAAGGGCCTGCCCCAAGCTCCCTGAAATGATGAATATCTTCATTTCTGACTAAATTACGCGGGCGGATACCTTTAAGATCATCAATTACTTTTTTCACATCCGGAAAAGGCACTTCCACGGCATTCTTAACAATAGTAAATTTACGGACTTTGCTAAAAATCAATTTACCTGTCTGGTCATCTTTAATTCCATAACGCCAGTACCATTTTCCGGAACCCATAGTTTCATGGGGGACAAAAATAGTCCGGCTACAGTTTATTGTTTTAGTCTGCTCAGGTTTAAAATCAGCTTTAGTGCTATATTGGAGTATATATTCTTCTTTTTTATCAACAGGTAACCAGATAAAAGCCGGTGGGTCAATCTGTGAAACACTTCCGTCAGCAGGTGCATAACGAACAGTATAAGGCTTAGGTTCAGCTTCAGGCAGTATTTGTTTATCTTCTGCAGGAGAGTTACATGAAGAAGTGATTATAAGAAAAAATAAGGAAATCATTAAATAAGTCGAGAATACATTTCTGCCTGAATGTTTATTTTTATTAAAGAAAAAATGATCTTTTTTGGAAGGAATAAAAAGTAAATTTCTCATAAAGTTTATTTTTGAAAACATATTAGTCCCTTTGTAATAATAAATGAATCAATAATAAAAACCGGATAAAAAAAGTCAGGAATAAAATTTATTTTGTTCTAATTCAGCAATTTTTTTATGTTCACGATGCGTTTTTAAACCAAATTCTTTCATAATATCTGCGACCTTTATATCCATCGATAAACTTTCTATTATTGAAAATTCCTCTTCATGCAGAGTATATATCCTAACTTTCCTGCCGTATTTGCGCTCTATTTCAGGAAAATGTTTATTATACGGCCAGCTATGAAGAAATGCCTTTTCCAGATTTACCGGAGCACATACTCCCCAGGGACTATAGTTTCCGCTTACTGCAATTTCTTCTCCGGTAATATCACAAATTTTACTGGTATTTTTCCTTGTACTTGAAATTACACAGTAGTGATTTTGCCAGGCATATGTGTTCACCATCTTGCCACCTGCAAAGGCAGAGGGCCAAAATACCATTTCAGCTCCTTTATCACCCAGCCGGGACCATCCCTCGGGCCATTCAATATCAAAACATATTTGTACACCTATTATTCCAAAATCAGTTTGAAACACAGGAATATCCCGGGGCCCGGGAGTTAAATATTTTAACTCTTCCACTGTTAACCTCACTTTCCTATATTCACCCATATATTTACCCTGGCGGTCAATAATAACAGCTGCATTATAATATTTCCCACTCTCAACAGTATAAACAGAACATATCACATAACAGTTATTCTTTTTTGCGAATGCCTGAAAAGGGTTTATAATATTTCCGGATCCATTTTCAGCAGAAATTTCAGGAGACGGCCTCCCTCCCTTCACTGCTGCAACATGAAATGCTTCAGGAAGGCAATAGATATCAGGTTTAAATGGTAGGGCATTTTCCATCTGCCTTAATGCAGATTGGATGGATTCCCGGATATTATTACCACCGATATTATGCTGGGTAATAGTTGCGATCCATACTTCCCGGGGCATCCGTTTAATTTCCTTTTTATCATAATTACCGGCTGCAGGTGTAAAACCAGATAGTCCAAATGCAGTCGCCCCAAATGATGCATTTTTCATAAATTTCCTTCTCGATTGATATGTCATATCTTAAACATTTTTAAAAATGAATACTTATCTTTTATATCAATAGGATCAGATTTAAATTAATTATTTAAGCAATTTTGTTAATACATACTTCCCTTTTAATCCCTCAAAATATAGTGCTTTTTCTTCGCCCTTTACTTCAGCGTTCTGAACAATTAACTTATCATCCCGCCAAATCTGCCATTTTCCGGGTGCAAGATCTGTAATGAGAACCATATAACTCCCTTCATCTTCAATACTAAAATTAACTGAAGAATTTATTTCACCGGAGGTTTTACTAAAAAAAACAATACGATCTGCAATAACTGCCCCGGTAATATCATTACCTTCTACTTTTTTTACATCCAGTTCTTTAACATGATTCTCCATTACCTGCATTATATTTAGGAAATAGTTTTCCTGAGAAGCTTCTAGAGGTGAAATTTCAATTCGCCAGGCAGCATTTTCATATGTATTTGGATTTATATATTTTGGATCATTTTTATAATTCACTCCAAATACCCAAAATTCTTTGCCCGGCCCTCCAACTGCATTAATTTCCATATTATTTTTCTCCGGAATCAGGCAGATATTTACAAGGCGTCCATTTGCATCAATATCAGAATGACTAATTATTACTTTATTTTGCTGTAAAACAGGCTCCTCAATACTATGAAGCAGCCAATATTTTTTATATGAAGATTGCGAAGAAATTATTTTATCATATATTACAAGAGCAGCAGGGACATTGTCATTTTTAAGGTTTAGGAAGACAAAAGAACGTTTCAGCTCAATTACTTTTGAACTGTATGCTTTTGTTATATCACCCTTTAAGTAGGTATAATCAGGTTTATCCCTGGAATCTCCAAATCCATGAGCAATAATTTCACCTGTTTTATAACCATTTGCAGGATTTAACATAACATTAAGATTCCGTGGTTCAGAGCGATTATTTGGCAAGCGTTGTCCTCCGTCATTGCCATAACCATTTCCTGAACCGAATTTTTCAAGCGGGTCATAAATTAAAAGACTATTATGCGCAATTGTACGCCAATAGTAGTTTTTACAGTGAGAACTTCCATATTCTCCGTCAGTTCCGGAATATAAACCAGATTCAGTGGCAAGGGGGCCTTTGTAATATATCTGAAATGACCCTGCATCCAAATGTTGGTGGTTGGTAAAATTATATTCATTTATTTTCATTTCAGCAATTACCGAATTTTTATCCCACCCTGTGCGGGCAACCATCCATCCGAAAGGTGGCCCGAAATATCTGGAAAGTGGCAGGTCATTAATTGGCTTAGGTTGCAGTTCTGTATTCCACCATAAAAACTGGAATATATTTTCGTTACCATCACTTCTACCCTGACGAAGGAATTGCTCAAGTAAAATTCCGTCATTATAATAACCCGCAGCGAATAATGTACCTGCATATTGACCCCAAGGCCTTCCCGGAGCTGCACTATGGGCAAAAGTATCACCTGCCCGCATCCTTTGGCCATCCGGCCTGGTAGTATAGATATAAAAATAAGGTACAAACTGCTGATCGGGATTATATATATTATCTAATCCCATTTTACTGAAAATCATTAAAGGATAAGTATCCCAGCTAAACCGGTGAGGACCGTATGAATCACCCTGATGATAGGCATGGCCGTTATATAACCAGTTCCTGACAGGTAAATGTTCACGAAAAAACCGTGTTGCAGCAAGTTCATACATTTCGGGGAATTCATCATAAATGGCTATGCCGGCTGATAACATATCACGCATAACAAAACTTTCAGATGAATGTCCTGTTACAGATCCCTGTTTAGTTGGCGGATAACCACATTCAAGAGTTTTGGCTAAACGAACTAATTCACTGATAAATAACTCTTTATCTGCAGTGCTCAATAAGGGATAAAGCCAATCATAAACTATTGCCCCTGTTACCATCATCCTCCCCGTTACCCTGGCTGCATCAAGGATATCTGGTAACACTGTCCTTTTTAATAAAGCTGCAGTAGAATCAATAATATTTCTTCCAAATGACTTATCTTTATTTACAAGATAAAAAATAGCATTCCATTCAACCTGATTTTGCGGTGTTTTATCTGATTGTGAAATTAGTTTTCCAACAATATGTTGTAAAACAGGATTTTTTAATCTTGTTCCCATTTCAGCAACATCAGTACTGTTTATATATAAGCGGGGATGTATGGAAGGAGGAAGAGGAATTGCAATTGTATCAATATTTTTCCATAGGACCTCTGTTTCAGGCTGAGCTGTAAGTAAATTGTCATCATGCTTACAACCTGATAACAGCATAAATATAATTATTAAAAGCTTATTTATTGTCAATTTAAAATTTTCCGGTTCCATCTTTAGATATTTTAACTATGCTATTGTATATTAGAGTGTTTTGATACCATGCAAAAATAAGTGTTTCAATTTAACGAAAATATATTCACAAAATATTTCACAATGCTACATTGACTTTAGGCAGAAAAAATTTAAAAGGCCTTACCTGATAACTGAATAATTTCCTTTTTTGCCTTCAAAATATAAAGTTCCTTCCTGATCACGAACATTTATTGAAGGTATAATAACTTCTCCATCCTTTATTACTTTCCATTTCCCGGCAGGTAAATCAGTAATAAGAATTTTAAAAATACCATCTTTTTTTATAGAAAAAGTAAACGATGAATTTATTTCGTCCAAATTTTTACTAAAAAACACAATCCTGTCAAAAATCAGGACGCCAATTATTTTATCACCCTCGATCTTACTCACATGCATTTCTTTAATATTATTTTCCATCACCTGCATAACATTCAGAAAATAATTGTCACTTACAGGGAATTTTGGTGAAAGTTCAATACGCCATGCAGCTCTTTCATAGGTATGTAAGCCGGAGGCATCACGCATTTCATTTTCATAATTTGTGCCGAATACCCAAAATTCTTTGCCAGGGCCTCCCACAGATTTAAGTTCAAAATTATTCTTTTCAGGGATCAGACTGATGTTTACCAGTTTTCCGTTTTCTTTTTGTTCTCTTCTCATAATTGTTACTTCATTTCCTTTTATTTCCGGTTCATCAATGCTATGGAGTAACCAGTATTTTTTAAATGAAGGAGATGAGGACACAACTTTATCAAAAATAATAAGCGCAGCGGGAACTTTATTATTTTTCAAATTCAGGAAGACAAATGAACGCTTAACATCTTTAACTTTTGTACTATAGGCATCTGTTATATCGCCTTTAATATAGGTATAATCCGGTTCTTTGAGACAGGGACCATAACTATGTGCCAATACTTCACCGGTTTTATATCCTTTATCCGGATCAAGCATTGATTCCAGGTTTAGTGGTTCATATCGGTTATTTGGCAAACGCTGCCCTCCATCATTTCCAAAATCACCCCGCGGGCTAAATTTTTCATCAGGATCATAAACTAATAGAGAATTATGAGCAATGGTACGCCAGTAATAATTTTTACAATGAGGGCTTCCATAAGCACCGCTGGTTCCGGCATAAAGTCCGGATTCTGTAGCAAGAGGCCCCCTGTAATAAATCTGGAAGGCCCCTGCATCCAAATGCTGATGATTACTGAAATTATAAACATTGATCTTCATTTCAGATATAACAGAATTTTCATCCCAGCCTGTTCTGGCCACCATCCATCCAAATGGAGGCCCAAAATATCTTGAAAGAGGTAATGTGGTAATTGATTGAGCCTGCAATTCCAAATCCCGCCATAAAAACTGGAAAATATATTCTCTTTGATTGATCCTGCCATGAGCTTTTCCATCACTGCCTCCCTGGCGGAGGAATTGATCAAGTAAAATCCCGTCCTTATAATAACCAGCCGTAAATAAAGTGCCAACATATTGATCCCATGGTCTTCCATGTGTTGCACCATGACCGGAATGAAAGTAAGTATCACCTGCACGCATTCGCTGACCATCAGGACGTGTAGTATAAAGATAAAAATAAGGAACATATTGTTGTTCCGGATTATATACATTATTCACACCCATTCTGCTAAAGATCATTAATGGATAAGTATCCCAGCTAAATCTTAAGGGGCCATAGGAATCACCCTGATGATACGCATGGCCATTATATAACCAGTTACGAACAGGGACATGATCACGGAAAAACCGGGTAGCAGCCAGTTCATACATTTCAGGAAATTCATCATATATTGCTATTCCGGCTGATAACATATCACGCATAATAAAACTTTCCGATGAATGGCCGGTCACAGATCCCTGTTTAGCAGGCGGATACCCACATTCCAAAGTTTTTGCAAGGCGGATTAATTCTCTAATAAATACATCTTTTTCTTTGTTGGTAATTAAAGGATAAAGCCAATCGTATATAATAGCCCCGGTAACCATCATCCTTCCGGTAACACGGGCAGCATCACCCATTTGCGGCAACTCTGTTTGCTGCAATAAAATCAGTGCAGAATCAATAATAGATCGTCCGAGTATTTTGTCTTTTGAAACTAAATACTGAATGGCATCCCATTCCAATTTCAACTGGAGAGAATAGCCTGATTGAATACGTAAGGAATCAACTACAGATTTCAATACCGGATGCTCTAATCTGGCTCTTATCCCATTTACATCCGAAGCCATTAAGAAAAGCCGGGGATGTTCTGCCGGGGGAATGGGGATAGCTACATTATCAATGGTCATCCATTCAATTTTTGAAACTGCCTGTGCTGCTATTGGAATTATTGTGATAAAATGAATAAAAATTGTATAAATAAGATATTTAAATGAGATTCTTCGCTTCATTTTTTTAAGTTAAAGGATATTGTTATAAATCACAGAATATTTTCATTTTTTTTGCTCCTGCATGAGACATGTTTTAAATAGTTCATGCTTCAGGAAAAAAATCAATACCTCCTGATGGTAACATAATTAAATATTAAGGATCAGATCAGCCTTTTCATAAAGATCAGGATCAAATATAATTTTTAATCTGTTTCTTTAATCCAATTTAATAGAACTTATTTTGACCTTAAACAAAATTATCAAAAATCCAATATATTCACACACTTATAATTTCATAACAACTTTGTGAAATTCATTATTTTTGTAATTAATTAAATAATGAAGTTATAAATAAGACCGAAAAATTAAACCTGAATATATTTAAACTCTAAGTATCCTAAAAATGAATGGAAATCATCATAATAGATTTAAAACTACTTTTTTCTCTTTAATAATATTTGTATGTTGTTATCTGACAGCATGTAATTTCTCTTCTTCTATTAACCGTTTTGATCTGGTTACCAGACATAATATTGAACACTCCATTATTGACAGCCTTAGTTCCTTGTCATTAGGTAATGGCGATTTTGCATTTACGGTTGATATTACCGGTTTACAGACCTTTCCGGAAATTTATGAAAAAGGTATCCCTTTAGGTACTATGTCGAACTGGGGCTGGCATAGAAATGAAAATACTGAAAATTTTCAATTGACAGATGTTTACAAAAGTTATGAAGTTCACGGCAGGACCATAAATTATGTTCATCAGTTCAGAGACCATGCAGATTCAAGAAAAGTCCGGGCTTCCGAATGGTTACGCACCAATCCTCATCGCATCCACCTGGGGATGATAGGCCTACAAATTGTAAAGAAAGACGGATCAGAGATAAATATTCAGGATATCACTAATCCCGTTCAAAAGCTTGATTTGTGGACAGGCATGATAAAAAGTAAATTTTATGTGGAGGGCTCAGCAGTTGAGGTACATACTGTTTGTCACCCAAAATCAGATTTAGTTTCTGTGAAAATAACTTCCAGGCTAATTTCTACAGGGCAATTGAAAATTAAAATTCATTTTCCATTAGGAACACCTTTACCTTCAGCTTATGATTTTAATAAACCCGAAAAACATTCTACTAAAATTATCTCCGGGTCAACTGATCATACAATTATTGAACGTGAACAAACTAAAGACAGATATTATTTTATGGCTGTCCATAGAAATGCCCGTATAACAGAAGTTTCGAAACATTTATATTATATTATCCCCGAATTGAAAGATTCATCTTTTGAGAGTTCTTTTTGCTTTAGTAAGTCGCTAATTGATAGTACTTTATATACTTTTCGTGAAAGCAGGCGTGAAAGCAGAAGGGCCTGGAAAGAATTCTGGACAAGCGGAGCTGCAGCGGACTTTTCACAATGTACTGATCCAAGGGCATTTGAATTAGAAAGAAGAGTTATATTATCACAATATCTTACCAAAATCCAATGCAGTGGTTCACTTCCTCCTGCCGAAACCGGCCTGACTTATAATAGCTGGTATGGTAAGTTCCATCTGGAAATGCATTGGTGGCATGCAGTTCATTTTGCTTTATGGAAACGGGAGAACATACTTAAAAAGCAAATGGACTATTATAACAGCATCTTTGATAAAGCGATGGAAACCGCGAAACATCAGGGATATTCGGGTGTAAGATGGCCCAAAATGACCGGTCCTGACGGCAGAGAAAGCCCCAGTACTGTAGGAACTTACCTGATATGGCAACAGCCACATTTTATTTTCTTTTCCGAATTACTTTATAAAAATGCAGAGAATAAGGAAGAAATTTTAAATAAGTATAATGAACTGGTATTTGAAACCGCAAATTTTATGGCTTCCTATGCTTTTTTTGACAGTGTGGATAATCGTTATATTTTAGGCCCGGTTTTAATTCCGGCACAGGAAAGTTTAAAACCGGAAACTACTATAAATCCTGTATTTGAACTTGCATATTGGTATTGGGCGCTTAAAACAGCCCTGGAATGGCGAAGCAGATTAAAACTTGAGCCTGATCCCCTCTGGGCAGACGTTGTTTCCAGGCTTTCGGCATTACCAGAAAAGAACGGAGTTTATCTCTGTTCTGAAGACACTGAAGATTCTTACGAAAACACTCGTTATTTGAGTGACCATCCTGTTGTGTCAGGTATTTTAGGGGCCCTGCCTGCTACAGATAAGATAAATAAAGACATTCTTCGCAATTCACTTGATTCAATAAATATTAAATGGAACTGGCCATCAGCATGGGGATGGGATTTTCCAATGCTGGCATTGTCAGCAGCATCTTTACACCAGGAAGAAAAAGCTATTGATTTTCTTCTAATGCAAACCAACAAAAATAAATACCTCCTAAACGGGCACAATTATCAAAGGCCTAACCTTGCTGTTTATTTGCCGGGTAATGGGGGATTATTAACTGCAATTGCAAAAATGTGCATCTCAGGTCAATTCCCAAAAAATGGAAAATGGAATGTAAAATGGGAAAATTTTAATAATTATGTCGACTAATTTATTTAACTAAACTGCTTTTAAAAATATCACGAAAATATATAAGGTATTTTTAAGAAAACAGGTCAATTCATTTTTTCTTTTGCTTTTTCCATTTACAAATTAGGCGAAAATAAACTCTTTTTTTATCTTTAACACAATTAAACTTTTTTAAGCAAATAATATTATTTTCATAATGAAATCAGTTAATAATTTAATGAAATCAATCTTTTTTCTTCCTTTTTTTATACTTATCCTTTCAGCATGTAAAGTGACCCATCCTGCAGATATGATATTATTAAACGGTAAAATAGTAACTGTAGATGATAATTTCAGGATCGTTGAAGCAGTGGCTATTACTCAGGATATGATAATTGATGTAGGATCTTCTTCCAGGATTAAAAAGTTTTCCGGGAAAAACACTAAAATTATTGACCTCAAAGGAAAGACCGTAATTCCTGGTCTTAATGAATCACATTTACATCCTGAATTAGCTTTTTTAAGTGAAATTGATGAAGAAATACCTGACGTGCATTCTATAGCAGAACTTCTTGATTGGATAAAAGAACAAACAACAATTAAAGAGAAAGATCAATGGATAATTTTTCCAAAGTTTTTTGCAACGCGGCTTTTAGAATTAAGATCACCTACCCTTACTGAAATGGATGAAGTTGCACCATTTCATCCGGTTTTTCTTGACGGGACTTATGGAGGCATGATTAATTCGGCAGCAATGAAAGCTTCCGGAATTTCCAAAGCAACAAATCATCCGGGACTTTTACGGGATGAAAATACAGGAATGTTAACTGGTTTTATCAGGGCTTCGGCATTTCGCTTACTGAAACGTCCCACCCCCCGTGTATTAACTTATCAGGAAAAATTGAGTGCCCTTGAAGCAATGTTGGAAAGATATAACCGATATGGAATTACCAGTTTGTGCCAGGGTTCAGATGATCCTGAAACTACTCAAATGTATAACGATTTGATCCGTAATAAGAAGCTTACAGTCCGCATTTACCAGAATATAATGTTAAGGATGGGAGGAGACAGTATTACGAAAGAAAATGTGAGCGCCAGGTTAAAAAATCTCGGATATAAAACAGGTGATGGTGACGAATGGCTTCGTGCAGGACCATTAAAAATTATTCTGGATGGTGGAATTTTAACCGGAACTGCATATATGCGTGAACCTTGGGGTGATAAAGCACAAGCTATTTTTGGAATTGAAGATCCTTCATACAGAGGAGTTTTGAATTATTCCCGGGAACAGCTTCTTTCTATAGTTTCAGCTGCAAATGAACTTAACTGGAGTTTTACGGCCCATTCAACCGGTGGTGGCGGTGTTGATCTCCTGCTTGATGTTTATGAAGAAATAAATAAATCAAAATCAATAAAAAATAAACGATTTTCAATAATTCATGGTAATTTTTATACACAGGACGCTATAAAGAAAATGAAAGAGTTAGAAGTATATGCAAACTCACAACCTGCATGGTTCTATAAAGATGCTGACGCAATGCTTCAGATATTGGGAGAAGAAAAGATCCGCACTTTCCATCCATATCGTTCATTATTTGATGCAGGGGTTATGGTTAATGGCGGTTCAGACCACATGGTAAAATGGGATGCAAATGCTTCTATTAATCCTTATAACCCTTTTCTTGGTATGTGGTCAGCAATTACAAGAAAAACAGAAAGAGGAACTGTAATTGAACCGCAGCAGGCAATCACGAGGGAAGAAGCCCTGAAAATGTATACAATTAATAATGCATTTGCATCTTCAGAAGAATTGCTAAAAGGCTCTATAGAAGGGGGAAAACTAGCTGATATGGTTATTCTTACTGACGACATTCTTACCTGCCCGGTAGATAATATAAAGGAAATCGAATCAGAAGCAACAATTGTCGGGGGCAAAGTTGTTTACTCAAAAGGGAATATAATTAATTAGTCAATTTACGATTTTAATTAACAGGATAATTGACTTAATTTGAAGCAAAACCTTTTTGTCATGCTAACATTTTATTCATATAATTATCTCTATTGTAGATATTTGTTTATCAGATAACTTTCATCATGATGTTGCAGTTAGGGCCTTAAAAACAGGCATGCATGTTATTCTTGAAAAACCCGTGGCTACCACTAATTAATCTCCTTTCCTGACATTCAGTTATGTTGAAAGAACAATATCCTCTCTTCAATCTCTTATAACCTGTTCTTTATTCACTTACCACACCTGTTTTTCTGTCTTCATAAAAATGGGCGGTATCCCGGTAATATAATTCATTAACCAATGCATAGTTTAAAATCGCCAAACTTATGTCCTGATCCTGAAAACTATATAATTGTCTCTCTAGGCCAAATACAATACGAAGAATTATAACACTTGTTTTATCAGGAAAGGAAAAAAGCAACCCTTTAGGGCCATATTGAGTTTTAGAAATAGAATTACAGTAAAATAACTGACTGCCTGCAACAATAATATATGGCTTATTTTAAGATTAGTTAGCAGTTTTTTTTGTAAATTTATCTTTTAAAAGATTTTTAGAAAATATTGTATTCAATATATATAATAATAAAAATTTGAAAAATATATTAACTAGAAAATATTTATTTCCATTTGCTTTCCTGCTTTTTTTTGGTTGTTCAATGATCCCGGTTGAAAAGGCCCGGCTCATTCCTGAGTTCCCTCATATAACACCAGATTATATTGATATTACCATACCTCCAAATATCGCGCCTTTAAATTTTCTTATTAAAGAAGAAGCTTCCCGTTATATTGCCCAATTTTCCAACAAATGTAATATTCTAATGGTTTTATCTTCAAAAAATGGAAAGATCATTATCCCCATGAAAAAATGGAAAAAAATTCTTAATGATAATATTAACCAGGAGCTTCATATTACAATTTTGTGCAAAGATGATCAGGAAATATGGAAGAGTTTTAAACCTTTCACAATGAAAATAGCCCCTGATCCGATCGACCCATATATGAGCTACCGTTTATTATATCCTGGTTATGAAGCTTATGTTGATTTAAATATTCAACAGCGTTGTTTGGAAAATTTTAAAGTTCATTCCATAATAGAAAATTCAATTATTGATAATAACTGTATTAATTGCCACACATTTAATCCAAAAAATAATTCAGATTTCTTTTTTCATGTAAGAGGCTCATTTGGGGACACATATTTCTATAAAGACAGAAAATTAAAAAGATATAATCTGAAAAGTGAGGAAATGAAATACAATCCGGTTTATCCCCGTTGGCATCCTTCAGGAAAATTCATTGCTTTTTCAAGTAATAAAACTGGTCAGCTTTTCCATGCATCGGAAAATAAAAAAGTTGAAGTTATTGATGTTGCCTCCTCATTAATTCTTTATAACATTGATTCAAATAAAATATCGCCCGTTGATCTGCCCAAAAAGGAACTGTATATGGATACATATCCTGAATGGGGGCCTGATGGAAAATATCTATACTTTTGCAGGGCAAATATCCCCGAATCAGAATTAGACTACCAGGATATTAAATACAATCTTTACAGAATTCCCTTTGATGAAGAAAGCCAAACATTTGGCCTGCCTGAATTAATATTTGATGCTCTTGGCCAATTCAATAAAAGCGTATCATTTCCAAGGATTTCCCCTAATGGTAATTTCCTTGTATTCACTTTGCATGATTATGGTTGCTTTTCCATCTGGCATAAGGATGCTGATCTTTATTCCTTAAACCTTGAGAACATGGAAATTTCAAAAATGTCTTTGAATAGCGATTATACTGAAAGTTACCATTCATGGTCTTCAAATAACAAATGGCTGGCCTTTAGCAGTAAACGAATAGATGGATTAACTGCCAGGCCTTATATATCTTATATTTATGAAAATGGCGAAAGTTGTAAAGCTTTTGTATTACCACAAAAAGATCCTGAATTTTATGACAGCTATTTAAAAACTTATAATATTCCTGAATTATCAAAAAGAAAAATAGTATTAACACCCGGAGAAATCCGAAAAACCGCAAAATCTGAAACTATTCAAACAAATTGATAGTTCTGCCATGCCTGCAAATATATTAAAACATAAACCTGATACTTTTACACTATGTCGTTTATTAGTTTACCCGGGATTTTTCCTGATCTTATTTTTCTTCTTTTATTTAATGACAGATTATATTTTCTTTTATCAGGAAAACATATCTCTTTTTATAACAAACCGTAACTTCTTTACTGATCATTTAAATGCACCGGGGAAATTATTAATCTATATTGGCAATTTTATCTCTTCTTTTTTTTATTATCATTTTATTGGTTCAATAATTATTTCATTATTTATTATTGTAACAGTTTTTATAATCGATAAAATATATCTGATTTCCAGAGGAAGCAATTCATTTATCCTGCCCTTCCTTTCAGGAGGTATTTTATTTTATCTGCATACCAATTATCAATTTTTGATCTACAATACAATAGGAATATTTCTTCAATTACTGATCTTTTATTTAATAATAAAATTTTTAAAAAAAGGATGTAAATGGCTTATCGTAATTTTTGCACCCATTTGGTTCTTTTTTACAGGCAGTTTTGCATGGCTTTTATTTATAATGATCTCAATATATTTAATAAAGAATGCTATTAAAAACGATATTTATGTTGTTATTGCCCTCTGGCTTATATCTTTTTTATACATATATTTTTCAAAAGAATACTTTTTTTTTCAAACACTCAGTAAACTTTTAATTTTCCCTTTTTCAATACAAAATATTGGATATCAAACATTGGCTTTTAGTATTCTTCTGTTACTGATAATTACTTCATTAGCCTTAAACAATTTCTTTCCGGCATTTAGCAAAAGCAGTAAAATCAAAAATTTGTTTCAAAATTATTTTACTTCAATATTTATAATTGTTATTTCTCTGATCATTTGTATTACAAAATATGATAAAAACCTGAAGCATTATTTTCATACGGAAAAATTATTTTATAACAACAAAATGGATGAATTGATAGCTTATAACATAAAGCATCCATCGAACAACAGATTAACAAGCTATTTAGTAAATATTGCACTTTGTGAGAGAGGAAAGCTTAACGATATGTTATTCCATTTTCCCCAAAGTGTTGAAAACAGTACCCTATTCCTTCAATGGGAACGTATAGGCGAAATTCTTAAAAGAGGCGGTTATTTTTATTATACTATTGGAATAATTAATGAAGCCCACCGCTGGAATTTTGAATATATGGTAATGCAAGGATATACTCCACAGGGAATTAAAATGCTGATTAAAACTGAACTAATTAATGGGAACTACTATATGGCAGCAAAATATATTTCACTGCTTAAAAAAACATTGTTTTATAATAAAGAAGCATTGGAATTTGAAAAATTGCTATTTGATGACAAAGCAGTAAATGCACATCCTGAATTGGGGGAAAAGAAAAAAATTAAAATCAAAGAAGATTTTATTATTGATATTCAAAATCCACTGCTTAATCTGGAAGCAATGTTAAACTATGATCCGCCTAATAAACATGCTTTTGAATATAAGTTAGCTTTTTTACTTCTAAAAAAAGATTTTTTGGCAGTAATTAATGATATTCCTAATTTCACATTATTTGATTATAATGAATTACCTGTACACGTACAAGAAGCATTAAGTGTTTATCAGGCACTGCCGGAATCTGAATTAAGCCCTTTCGGCAAACTAACTATCAATAAAAAAATCAGGGGGAATTTTCAACAGTTTTACCGGACATTTGAGCAATTCAACAATGACCTGAACGTAGCAAAAAAGATATTACAGGAAAAATATGGAAATACTTTCTGGTATTATGTTCTTTATAATTAATATCTGATCAACAACTGCTCCTGCTAAACTAATATATCTTTTGTTTTAATAAAATTTGGATTATTTTATAAGCAGATCAGGCTTAATTTTTAAAGAACTAAAGTAAAATACATCCTGATTTATTAACTTTTATATAATTATTCTCCCGTACCTGACGGATCTGATGTAAATTCATAAGGGCCCAGGTCAGGAGCATTTCCAAAATAAGAAAGACTTATTCCCTGCGCTTTGTCCCAAATCAGGTTCCTATCTAAAATCAAAATATTTGCTTCATAATCTATGGAAACAATCCTGGCCCTGCCCCCCTTTTCAAATTGTATCAAATCACCTGTTTCACCTTCAATATCATAGCCATCATAAAAATAACGCACATCCTCTACAAGAACCCTGGTGCCGGATCCTGATGAAGTTGTTTTCGTTAAAAACGTACCTTTATCTATCATAGGACTTTCAGCCCGTAGCCTGAAATCATTTTTTTCAGTATCAATAAATAAAGGATCCTCCTGTAAATTATTTTTAAATATATCAGGATAATTCTTCTCCCAATATTGAAGTGACCTGTCATCAGGATCCTGGGTTTTATATTCACCAAGACTGGCAATAAGGTGATTTTCTTCTTTAACATTATTAAAAATATTGTTATTATCAAAAAGATAATCAGCCGTTTTTCTTGATGTCAGAATTTGTAAAGGTTTTCCATCAATCTTAGAATAACCTAAAATATCATACACATTATCCCAGTTAGCAAAATAATTTTTATAAAGAATATTATTTTTCAAAATATTATCTGAAAAACTATATCTTGCTGAACCTGAGATATCTATTGCTCCATGCCCGTTTTTATAAAAGAGATTATTATAAACCCTGTTTCCGGTATTATATTCAGCCTCATCAAAATAAGTCGTTAAGCCGAGTCCTCCACCCAAATTATTGTAAAAAACATTTCTTCTTATAATGCCATCCTGGCCGGCATATTGTATTCCGTTATATGGACCGCCCGGACGCCCGTCTCTCTCTCTTTTTCTGTCTTTATCGGTATAGGCAAAAATATTGTTGTCAATCAGATTAAATTTAGTTGCATTCACATGCGTATGTCTGACAGTATATGTAGTACCATCATTGCAATCAAAAACCTCAGCTATTTTCTGATTATGATTATAGAAATAATTATTTCTTACCACATTAAAACAGCCGCATTTTATTGCCCATAATACGTGACCTATGCTTTCGATGCGGTTTCCTTCTATTAAATTATGATTTGAATAAACAAACTGAAGATTGTCCTTTCCGCTACCCATACCAACGCTATAAAGGGTATTATCCAAAACCTTGTTATAATTACTGTTAACAAAATGTAAAGCTAACCATTGATTGGAATTCATATTAAGAAAATTATTCCTTCTTAATATAATATGGTTTGAGTCAATGATTCTCCCAAAAGCATAAACTTCTGTAAAAGTAAGCCCTTCAATAGTGATATATTCTTTCCCTTCAATAAATATAGCATAATCACTTCCAACAGAGGTAATAACAACCTTTTCTCCATTATAATTTTTAAAATATATCTCTTTCTCCTTTATTCCGGAATTCAAGGGGACAATTCTATTATTACTGCCATTGTATATTCCTTCTCTGATCAAAATAAGATCTCCGGGGATAGCATTCAAACAGGCAGTTTCAAGATCAGTATATGCTAAATTATCACCCTTTCCACAAGTCCTGGTATTCAGGTCATATTTCTCGCAACTAGCTGATAAAGAATTATCTACAAAAATAATTCTGTTTTCTTCATAACTTATTTCATCGGCATGGGAAATAAGCCTCAAACCGGCAAAAATCACTAAAAGAAGGATTTTTTGAAAATTTTTCAATTTGATTTAAATTAATTTTATTTATAAAGAAGCTTATTTTATCTTTTTCTTGCGGGAGTCCATTTTGACCTGCCTCCCGTTTCTGCAAGGAATTTCATTCCTTCCTGATGGCATGCCAATTGAGCATCAAGGATCATTTCAGGAGTTTGTAAAACTGTTTCTCCAGCCCTGTTAGTACCGGAAAAACCATGATTTGGTGATTCGATAACCACACTCAATGCTCCGCAGTGTAAATTGAGAGCTGCATCAAGATTATATGCCCCCTGGTAAACATCTGAAAGATCTGCTTCAATAGCCGGGTCATTTGTGCTTTGCAAGCCCATCAATGCAAGTGCTGAATGAACCCAGGTATATAGAGCCTCAAAAGCTTTAGTCAGAGCAGGTTCGGCAAAAGGCCGGTGCATACGGATGAAGTAGTTTTGAAAGGGTGCCCCTGTATGCATATTAAAAATCAGATCGGGCTTTTCCTTTGCTACAAGATCAAACAGTGCCTGTGTTTCAGGTTGCCGCTCTCCAAAAAAATCATCATGCATGATATTTACTCCTGCATCATTGGGATATCCTCCGGGAAATCCATATTTTGTAAAATCCATCGGGATAAACTCCTTAACCTGTGGCCAGCCTATCATGGACCCATCTTCATATCCACCGGTATTTAGGAATTCATTAATCTTATAATTTTTAGAACTTCCCCTGTGTATCTCCATTTTTATAGGAACTCTTGCGCGCCCGTCAGGGTTCATTACGGGTATTATTATAAGGCGATCAACCTTCCCGGCAACTTCAGTAATTTCAGGCCATTCTTTTCCTCTCAGATCCTTACCAGTTTCAAGAACAGTAATCAGATTAAGAGTCCCGACAATGCCTTCCAGCTCAAACCCATGAACGGCCGACATACCCAAATATACAGTTTTATCATGATCAGGACCACGATAGGCTCTGACATCACCAAAGCCAAGCGAACCTGAGAACGTGGAAGTGCCCTTACCTTCACGTGGACTGCCATAAAATACTGCTTTAATTGGTCTGCCACCTGCGGAAGTTCCTATTGTCTTAACTTCTCCAAGCTTAACAGTGTTTTCCAGAATGTCAGACACCTCTTCCAGAGTGTTTTTCCAGAATACAGGAATTTCATCAGGCTCAAGAAGATAATCTGCAGGAATTTTAAAAGTAAAGGGTTCAGATTTATCTGTAGAAGTACAGCTAAGAAACATCAATAAAGGAATTAATAAGATGTAAATCAATAAATGTTTCATAGTAAAAAATTTTAATTAGAAAAATAAAGGATAAAGCAAATATTAATAAACATAAACAATCTAAAAACAGAATAACAATAAATATGAAAAATAGCTGCACAAAATTAAGTGAACATTATTTCACAAATATCAACGGAATTTTGCCTGCTCTATTTCTTCATTTTTTATATAATCCCAATGGGGAACAAGGTCATATTCCTTCAATATATCTTTAATATACAGATCCGGCGAATTACTTTCTATAGTGGTCCAATCTTCATCATGATAATATTTTATAATAAGTTTGGAACCATATTTTCTTTTTGCATCATTAAGTCTGTTAGTATAACCAGTAACTGTTTCAAGAAAAGCTTTTTCCATATTAAGTGAAGCAAAAGCCCAGCGTTCGTATAAACCGCTACTGGCAATAATATCACCGGTCATATCATAGATAGTAGCAGGGTCACGCCATGTTGAAGTAACAATGTAGTATTTGAACATCCAGGCATAGGCAGGAAGCATTCTGCCACCGGGATAGGCAGAAGGCCAGAAAACAATCTCAGCACCCTGATCTTTTAGTTCTTTCCATCTGTCAATCCAGTTTACATCAAAACATATCTGGATACCGATTGTACCAAAATCAGTTTTAAAAACAGGAGGAGGAATGACTCCAGGGCTAACCCCTCCGGCAATTTCACCTGTAACAGGATGGCATTTATTATATTGCCCGGATATTGATCCGTCTCTGTCAATAAGAACAGCAGAATTGTAAACTTTTGAACCTGCTTTTGTATGCAAAGGACAAATAATATAACTATTTAGTTCTTTTGCCAGTTCAGCCATAGTATTAGTGAGTGGACCGGGAACTTCCTGAGCTTCGGATGGAGGAGCGCCATTAAAAAGCTCAAAAATACTAATAATATCAGGTTTATAAACACTTGCCAACCTGATACGATCAATAACCCCCTGAACAACTTCATTTCTTCCAAAAGGCACTGCTGAGAAACTGGTACCAGTCTTTGATACGGTCAGGACCCTGACCACTCTTGGAGATCTTTTTTCAAGCCTAATGTTATTATGAACTTTTTCTGATCCAATAGTGCTTAAATTAGTTGAAAAATTGCCTAATCCGATCAATCCGGCACCTGCTCCCGACTTTTTCAAAAAATTTCGTCTTGAATAATTATCACTTTTTTTCATACTTAACTACTCCTTAACAATTAAGCTAAATTACTTACTAAATAAATACAACTATAATCTTTATTTGCATGATGAACAAATAAGCCCGCATTTAGCAGGCTTATTTGTTCAAAGAATCAATATTTACTAAAATAAATTTTATGAAAATCAAAAAATATTTTAATAAATAACGGGTGTAAACACTTCAAATCTTACATCCCTGTCTCTTATAACAAGGGTGTCTGTAGCAAAATGAGTTTCTGAACCAACGGTAATCTGATAGTTGATATAGATTGCATTTCTGGGCTTATTACCCCAGCTATCAGCATTCTTCAGAAATTTTCCGCTTCCTGTAACAGCAAAAGCCGATGCAGGATCATTTACTATTGTACAGTTACCATTATTATCAAAGGTTAATTTCATGGTAAAATTACCCGGGCTTGCAGGAGTTTGCCGTATAACACCGGTAACAGATACAGTATTCCTGCCAACAGTTGCCAATGTCCATATTTCATCCTGTTCAACATATGGCTTACGATAAACATTGGTCTGCAAGGTTTCATTTGCAGCATTCTTAATAACAGACTGCCCTCTGTGTAAATACTTTCCATGATAGGCATTAATATATTTAATTCCAAACAATGTGAAATTTTTTGGAACAATATCCCAATCTGCAGCAACCCTCGGATCAGGATTATCAGTGCCGGGTTTACCGCTTAATACACTATCAAGAGAGCTTGAAGTAATCTTCAATGGTAAAACATAACGCCTTGTATGAGCCCTGGGATCATTAAGAAAATCCTCGGTTAATTGTACTTCAACACCTCCGCTAAATTTCCCCTTAGGAATAATGATCTGATTAAGAGGAGTCAAAGTATAATAGTTAGAGGGAAGTATTGTTAAAGTATCACTTGTTGTGGTTCTGACATTTTGTGCAAGTGCCGGTGCAAGCTCATAATTTACCGTCCTGTTTTCTTTATTCTCATACATCCCGCCAATAGCAGCAGAAACAACAAATTTCAAGTTATTGTCATTGCTGTTGTCGCCTGTTTCATAATCGCCCAATACCAAAGTCCTGACTGGATACTGGTAAGGGAAATATACAGTGGAATAGTCAAAATCATCAAATTCCCATTTTTCATTCTGACAAGAGAACAATCCCACCATAAATATTGAAATAAATAAAATGCTTATATTTTTCATTTTACAAATATTTTTTGTTAAAAAAATTCTACCAGCCTTCATTTTGAACCAGACTCTTATTTTTCAAAATTTCAAAGTAAGGTATTGGGCCATATTTCATATAACTCTTATAAGACCTTTCTTCAACATCAATTACTGTATATACATTATTAGTAATCGACATACCCTTAACCTTCTCATCCAGGGGAAGGTCCCAGCGACGAAGGTCCCAGAATCTGAATCCTTCAAAACACAATTCAATACGTCTTTCATTTCGTATCAATTGACGCATATCAGCCTGACTGTTAACTGTACCAAGATATTCATCGGGCTGGGTTATTCCGGCTCTCGCTCTTATTGCTGCAATAATAGTGCTCGCATTAAACCCGTTTCCTCTGGGATCACCGGTAGGTCCCCATGCTTCATTTGCAGCTTCGGCATAATTAAGGAATAATTCGGTATATCTCAGAAGAGTATAGAAATGCTCCTGTCTGAGGTCAATATTCGGTGCAAGGTTCACATTATCCCTTAAAAGTTTTTTAAGATAATAACCTGTCCGGGTGGAAGTAATCAGACTGTTAAGGCCATTGGAAGGATCTTCGGTATTTGTATTTATGGTTGCTGAACCAATCTTACTACCACTATATACAATATAGTGTGTTAATCTGGGGTCTCTGTCTTTATATGGTTCAGAAGGATTATATCCACTGGCAGCATTATTGACAGGATAACCATTAATCATAGGAAATGCGTCTACCAGATTCTGACTTGGATTGGTCCTTCCATTACCAAAAAGTGATGGTGGGAAATTATCTCTTTCCCAGGAATTGATTTGCTGTACATCTCTTCTCCAGATTATATCAGCATTATTATTGGTAAGATAGAATGTCCTTCCTGCTGCAGCCAATCCTGAAACACCTCCTATATTTTTTAATAAAATAGCAGCTGCATCAGCAGCAGCTTCCCATTTTGCTGTGCTGGGAGAAAATGCCTGACTGGCAACAAACAGGGCAATCCGGGCTTTCAAAGCTGTTAAAATCCTGCCATTGATACGACCTTTGTTCCACTTTCCTAAAACTCTGGTTGAATCAACATCAGATGTATCTTCATAATCAAATGGAAGCATTGAAATACCACGATCAATGTCAGTATATATTGCCTGAACACAATCATCAAAAGAACTGCGGGCTATTGACCAATTGGAATCTTTTGTCAATGGCTTGTCCATAAGTATAATTCCTTTCAGTGAACCATCACTGGCTTTACCACCATGCCTTTTTAAGAGTTCAAAATTATACCATGCCCTTAATCCATAGGC
>CAZLXM010000006.1:63683-67302 GCA_964563105.1 uncultured Bacteroidaceae bacterium | reverse complement strand
GTAAGTTCCTTCCGCCAATATCTGCTTCATTCAGAAGATTCAAAAATTCTGCTATATCGTTAGATTTAGCGTATAATTTTTTTGCTATTTTCGAAATTGTCAACTTTGCCAAAATTGTGCCAGAGCCCGATAGAGATTGCCGGCAAAAGCAAACCGCTATTTCCGCAGCGATTATATTTCATTGAAGAATATCTGGCTTTATCAGGAGTATATTTCATCAGAAAATATTTTAGTTACATTGTTGTTAATCACGTCGTTCTGATGGAACCTCCAAATATTTTCATTTTCCTGTTATGAACGATAGTACATGGGGGTTTCATCAGAAAATATTTTAGTTACTAATTTAATTTACCATTGCCATATTTCAGAAGGAGAATGTGCTTGTAACATTAGCCCTTTCAATTCATTAACTTTTTCAGGATGTTTATTTGAAATATCGCTTTCTTCTTTCGGATCATCAGATATATTGAAGAGCATGACCGGACCATCCTGATCCTTTTTAACATCATATTGAACAGCTTTCCAGTTGCCTTGCAGAATAGCACGCCTGCCGCCCATTTCATAAAACTCCCAGTAAAGATAATCATGCTGCTTTTGTTTCTTCTTATTTAAAAGAACAGGGAGAAATGAAACTCCATTGATATCCTGTGGGGATGCTTGTCCGGCTATTTCAGCAAATGTTGGCAATATATCCCAGAATGCTGATATATGACTCGTTTTAGAACCGGCTTTTACTTTAGAAGGCCACTTTACTATTAATGGAACTCTTATACCACCTTCAAAGAGATCTCTTTTGTAACCCCTTAAAGAACCATTACTGTTAAAATAATCGGGATCTGCACCTCCTTCAAGATGCGGCCCGTTATCTGATGTAAATATGACAATGGTATTATCACTTATTCCCAGTTCTTCAAGCTTATTAACTATCTGCCCCACCTGTTCATCAAGCATATAGATCATGGCTGCGAAAGCTGCATGGCCTTCTGCCTGAGACCTGTAACCTCCTGTTTTATATCTATTACAACCCGGATCACAGCCTTCATATGCTTTTTCAGGAAGAAATTTTCCTCTGAACATTTGCATATATTTTTCCGGGGCGATTAATTCGGCATGCGGGATAATTGTGGGTATAAAACAGAAAAAAGGCTTATTTTTATTACGTTCAATAAATTCGAGCACCTTTTCATGGATTAATGATGGGGCAAATGTTCCGTCTAAAGTATCCCTGTTTTCTTCCAGAATAATCTTCCTGTTATTATGCCATAAATGACCGGGGTAATAATTATGTGCCAAACCCTGACAATTATATCCAAAAAATTCGTCAAACCCCTGTGTATTAGGATCACCTTCTGAATCTACAGGCCCTAATCCCCATTTGCCAAAAGCTCCTGTGGAATAGCCAGCCTTTTTTAAAATCTCTGGTATGGTTACTGCCTTCGCCTCAAGAGGATATTGCCCTTCGGGGGGCATGCTTTTATTACCTCTGATAAAAGTTTTTCCTGTATGCTGGCCTGTCATCAATGAAGATCTTGAAGGTGCACAAACACAGGAGCCTGCATAATGCCTGGTGAAAAGCATGCCATCCTGCGCAAGACGGTCAATATTCGGTGTGGGAATAAGTTTCTGGCCATAGCAGCCTAAATCACCATAACCAAGATCATCAGCAATGATGTAGATGATATTAGGGGGAGTACTGACTTTTTCTGAACAGCTCCCGCAAAATAAAATGAATGAGCCAATTAAGGTATAGGATACTGATTTCATGCAAGATATATTTAATTAAAGAAAAGACAGTTGAAAATAATAAAAGAATTTAAATGTTTAAGATTTTTTCACTATTATTTTAATATTGACAAAGTAAAGATTCAAAAAGTAGTTTATACTTACGGAACAAAACTGAATTATTATACGTATTTACTTTATTCATATCTTTGTTTTAAGCTGATATAAACCTGTCGTTTGACCAGTTGATAATTTCGATAAAATTTTATTCTGTTTACAAAAAAATGAAATACTTTTTAAGATATATAACACTTTTTACTTTATTCATTCTCTTTTTCAGTGAACTTTCGGCACAACACAAACTTTATACTAAATCTGCCAAAGCAGAAAAATTTTATTATGATGCGATAAAGAAATTTGATAATCATCAGGATTTTGAAGCTTTGGAATTACTTAAAAAAGCAATCCGGGCTGATAAAAATTTTACTGAGGCCTATTTCATGATGGCCCAGATTTATAAAGATGCTCATAATACAAAAACTGCAATTGAAAGTTTTCAAAAAGGCCTTTCCATTAAACCCGATCATTATCCGGAAGGATATTTTATTCTTGCACAGATTGAGTTTTCAGAAGGCTTATATAAGGAGGCACTTCAAAATGTAAATTCTTTTATAAACTTTAAAAACTTTAACAGGATCAATGAAAAAGAGCTGCAAAAATTTAAAGAAAGATGTGAATTTGCTATCAGAATGGTGGAAAATCCGGTTCCCTTTAAGCCTGTAAATCTCGGCGATTCCATAAATTCTTTACAAAATGAATACTGGCCCTCTCTTTCGATTGATGAAAATAAGCTAATTTTTACTGTTTTAGATCCCGTTGATCCCCTTAAACCAATTGAATTCGGGAATCGCCAGGAAGATTTTTATATTTCTGAAAAAAATTCTGAAGGCAAATGGGGAAAACGCAGGAATCTCGGACCTCCTGTTAATACAATTGATAATGAGGGTGCTCAAAGCATTTCAGCCGACGGGAGATATTTATTTTTTACCGCATGTAATCGCTCAGATGGCATGGGAATGTGTGATATTTACATGTCAAAAAATATCAATGGAAAATGGTCTGTTCCAACTAATCTGGGAAGCCCTGTAAATACACAGTATTCTGAAAAACATCCATCTGTATCCCCGGATGGAATGATACTTTATTTTGCAAGTGACAGACCCGGTGGCAAGGGAGGTTTGGATATTTATATAAGTAAAAGACAGAAAAATGGTCAGTGGTCTGTTCCACAAAATCTTGGAGATAGCATTAACACTCCGGAAGATGAGCAGTCTCCCTTTATTCATCCTGATGGAAAAACTCTTTATTTTTCTTCGGAAGGACATATGAATCTTGGAAGAGGTGATATATTCATGTCAGGACTAAAAGGTGACGGAGGATGGTCTTCTCCCGTAAACCTGGGATACCCTATAAATACTCATAATAATGAACTGGGTTTAATAGTAAATTCGGCAGGAGATATTGCTTATTACGCAACCGACAGGCTTACAGGAAAAGATCTGGATATTTATAAATTCGATTTATATCCGGAAGTCCGTCCTGATCCTGTTTCATATATGAAAGGCAGAGTATTTGATTCACTGACATTTAAAGGTCTTGAAAGTAAGTTTCAATTGATAGATCTATCTTCCGGCGAAATTATTATTGAATCAGTTTCAGACCCTCATAACGGAAATTTCCTGGTCCCATTACCCTGTGGCAAAAATTATGCACTTAATGTTTCAAAAGATAATTATCTTTTTTATTCTGACCATTTTGCTTTTGAAGGTATTTTTGACAGAACAAATCCATATTTAAAAAATGTTCCGCTTCAGCGTGTTTCACCTGGCAATAAAAT
>CAZLXM010000006.1:0-63673 GCA_964563105.1 uncultured Bacteroidaceae bacterium | reverse complement strand
AAGGCATCATACCGCTTACAGGATAAAATGTAAGTTCTGAAAAATATATTTTTCGAATTTGATAAATCTGATCTTAAACCTGAGTCAGAAGTTGAATTGAAAAAGATACTGGATTTTCTCACAATTAATTCAACCTTAAAAGTACAGATTAACGGACATACTGATAATATCGGTTCAGATGCATATAACGCCGGCTTGTCTGAAAGGCGGGCCGGTGCAGTAGTAAACTGGCTGACGGAACAGGGTATAGATAAATCAAGGTTATTATTTAAAGGTTATGGTGCATCGAAACCTGTTGACTCAAATGATACAGAGGAAGGCAGGGCAAAAAACAGAAGGACCGAGCTTCAGATAATTGAATAAATAATTCATTTATGCAAATAACTTCCCCTGAGAATCAAGGACTTACCAAATGCTTTTTAACCATAAATTAATCTATTTACTTTTATCAGGAGGAGATGGAACAGGAGGCACTCCTTTATAATTTTTCAACTGTTCATTTATTATTTCAATTGCCTTATCTAATTGATGATCTTTCCCTTTATATTCAAGATATGGATCATTATCAACCCAAATATCCGGCTCAACACCAAAACCTTCTATGATCCATTCACTTTTTTCTGCAGAATAAGAAGCAAATTCTGGTTTTCTTAAATCCTGGCCATCAATAAATGGCAAACTTGCAGTTATTCCAACTACTCCCCCCCAGGTACGGGTGCCTGCCACAGTGCCCAGATTATGTTTTTTAAATGCATAAGGAAAGAGATCTCCATCGGATGCAGAATATTGATCAACTAAAAGAACTTTAGGCCCCTGCATTATTTTAGTGGGAACAGGACTGCCTTTTTTTCTGTTTCTGGATACATTTGAACGGGTAAGTTCTCTTTGAAGCCTTTCAATAATCATGGGAGACACATTCCCTCCGCCATTTCCTCTGTCATCAATGATAAGCCCTTTTTTATTAAGTTGCGGATAGAAATATTTTGCAAACTCATTTAACCCGGAAGCCTGCATATCGGGAATATGCAGATAACCAGCTTCTCCATTTGTTTTTGCATTAACATATTCAATGTTTTTTTGCACCCATGTATAGTAATATAAACCCGATTCATCAGCAACGGGAGTGACTAATATTTTTCTGCTGCCATTCTCAACGGGTTTACTGTTAACCACAAGTTCCACTGTTTTGTTGTTTTGCCCCGGTAGTAATGAGTAAATATCTTTGACTTCTTTGAGAGAATTTCCGTTAATGGACAGGATAAAATCACCTTCTTTAACATTTACTCCAATTTCTGTCAGAGGAGATCGAAGGGCGGGGTCCCAGTTCGCTCCTTTTAGTATTTCATCAATCCGAAAATAACCCGAAGAATGCTTACTTATTTTTGCTCCAAGAAGCCCGATTTTTATTTTCTCTGCAGAAGGTTTTTCCCCGCTGTTAATATAAGCGTGACCAATATTTAATTCCCCGATCATTTCCCCGATAATATAAGTAAGGTCATCTCTGTGCCTGATATATGGGACCAGGACTCCGTATTTTTCTTTCATTTTTTGCCAGTCAACTCCATGCATATTTTCAACATAAAAAAAGTCACGCATCTGTCGCCAGCTTTCATCAAATATCTGTTGCCATTCTTCAGTATATACTACATTTGCTTTTAAACCGCTCAGATCCATTGCCTCTCCAATACTTACTTTTGCTGATGGCAAATCAATCACTTCATACTGGTGATTTACTTTTATAAGCATCTTTTTACCATTGGATGAAATAATATATTGCATATTATTGCCTAACACTGTTTCTTTTTTTGATTTCAGATCAAACATTTTTACAGTGGTTTGGCTTCCTCTGTTCCATTCAATATAATAAACCTTATCTCCAATACAGTTGAGATTAAAATAATTGGATGCGGCTGTCGGAAGAGAAACTATCCTGTTGCCAATCCCTTCAATATCTATTTTTACTGTTTTATCATCTTTAGGGCCTGGTCCACTTTTTTCTGAAAGCTTGTCATTTGTATCATCTGTTAAAGCAACTTCATTATCAGGGGCAAAGGGGCTTGGGGTGTCGGAAGATAAAGTTATCAGATAAACCTTTTGCATATCAACATAAGCATGATTCCATTCAATATTATTATAAACAGGATTAAAATCACGGGCTGAAACAAACAATAAATATTTTCCGTCTGATGAGAATACTGAATTACCTGAATGATACCAATTATCCGTTACATCATAGTTCTTTGAAGTTTCAGTATTGAATAATTTGATTATACTATAATCATTATCGGTAGGGAATTCATAAACAATCCATTTACTGTCAGGTGACCAGTTGTATCCGCTGATCATGCCATATTGGTTTTCATCGATTAAACGTACTGTTCCGCTTTGAACATCTATTGCCTTTAGTCTGAATTTTCTGTCATGAAATATAATAGTTTTACTATCAGGTGACCATTTATAACTAAATATGTAAGTATCAGCATTTCTTGTTAATTGTTTTGCCGGCTCGGAAGCGTCCTGTTTTTGAATATATATTTCGAATTCTCCTGATTTATCGGAAATATAAGATATATATTTTCCATCAGGTGACCATGATACATTCCTTTCATGTATTCCCGGCGTTTGGCTAAGGTTATAACTAACCCCTTTTTTTGCAGGAACACTGAATACTTCCCCTCTTGCCCCAAATATTACCCTTTCACCATTCGGAGAAAGATCTGCTGTCCTGATATCTTTACTGACATCTTTAATAATGCTCCTTGCATATAGCTGATCATCAGAAATTTTTATCGGGACATAATCAGCCTTTTTTTGCTTTATATCGTATTTATAAATATAGCCGCCTTTTTCAAATACAATATAGTCCTGGCTATGGGAAGGGAATTTAATATCATAATCCTGATAATTAGTTAGCTTTTCAGTTTTCCCTGATTTCAGGTCATATACAAATAAATTCATTCTCCTGTCTCTGTCTGATAAAAAATAAATCTCATCTCCAATCCACATGGGGAAAATATCCTGATGCTTACTTTCTGCAATGACCTCTGTTTTTCCATTTTTCAGATCAACGATTCTAATGTTGTCTGCCATCCCTCCCTCATAATATTTCCATGTTCTGAACTCCCTGAAAACCCTGTTAAAAGCAAGTTCCTTGCCATTTTTATTATAGGAACAAAACCCTCCTGTTGATAAAGGAAGTTCTTTTGATAATCCTCCTGTTATGGGAACATTATAAAGTTGTCCTTTAAATGAATTAAAAGATTGCTTTCTGGATCTGTATGTTATGTTTTTTCCGTCGGGTGTCCAGGCCATTACAATATTATTTGGCCCCATTCTGTCTGAAACATCATCACGGTCAAGAGTAGCTGTATAGGTAAGCCTTTCGGGTATACCTCCTTCAGAAGGAATAATATAAACCTCTGTATTTCCGTCATATTGACCTGTAAAAGCAATATAACGACCATCGGGAGAAAATTTCGGGAACATTTCATACCCGATATGGCTTGTAAGTTTACGGGCAATCCCTCCATCGGAATTTACCGTATAAAGATCTCCTCCGGATGTGAATACTATCTGATTACCATGTATTGCAGGGAAACGTAAAACACGGGAATCATCCTGTGAAAAAGCAAAATGCATAAATATGCTTAAGAATAAAAAAATAACTGCATTTCTTTTCATGATATTTTAATTTAACATTAATAGACTATGATAATGTAACATAATATTTTATCTGCTTTCTTTTTTCCGGTTTTTAAAGGTTTGTAAATTCCAAATATAATTTTCTTTTCTTTTTTATTTAAGTTGTTTATAACATATTTCTAAAAATTATAAGGTAATGTTATTTTTGTGTACACATAAGCCGGATAATTTATTTTTAGGCTAAATTATTATTCATAAAAGAAAGAGGCTTTATTAGTTTTATAATTTTTTGATTACTAATTTACTGATTCGTCTAAAATAATGTAATTGTACATTATATTGAAAAAAATGTTTTATGCTGAAAACTTGTATGATTCGATTTTTTATTTTGATAGCAATAACTTCCGTAATTATTTTCACGGGAAAATCTAATTATTTTAATTCCCCCGGGGAAGAAGTTTATTCAGAAAGATTGTCCGAACCCTCCTTTCTTAAAGTTGATCCATGCTGGGCCGATTCTATACTTGCATCTCTTACACTCGAAGAAAAGATCGCTCAGATGATTATGGTAGCTGCATATTCAAATAAAGGGAATGACCATACAAGGCAGATTTTGCAAATGATTGAAAATCATAAAATTGGAGGATTGATTTTTTTTCAGGGCTCTCCATCCCGACAAGCTGATCTGACTAATTATTATCAAAGTCATTCAAAAATCCCTTTGTTTATTGCAATGGATGCTGAATGGGGCCTGGGAATGAGACTTGATAGTTCAATTTCCTATCCTTATCAAATGAGCTTGGGAGCTATTGAAAAAAATGAATTTATTTATCAGATGGGGCTCCATATTGGATACCAGCTCAAAAGACTGGGAGTGCATATTAATTTCGCACCTGTTGCAGATATAAATAATAATCCCCGGAATCCGGTTATAAATTTCAGATCTTTCGGAGAAAACAGAACTGAAGTAGCCATAAAGGCTTATAATTATGCAAAAGGCCTGGAAAATGCCGGAATTATTCCCACTCTTAAACATTTTCCCGGACACGGGGATACAGATAGCGATTCTCACTATACTTTGCCGGTAATACACTATTCCGGAAACAGGCTTGATTCACTTGAATTATATCCTTTTAAATTTTGTATTGAAAGAGATATACCTTCAGTGATGGCTGCACATCTGAATATTCCTGCACTGGATTCAGCCTCCGATATAGCTTCCTCACTTTCATACCAGGTAATGACAAGACTTTTACAAAATGAATTAAATTTTAAAGGACTTATATTTACTGATGCTCTTTCAATGCAGGGGGCAAGTGATCTCTTCAAACCCGGTGAGCTTGAGGTTCAGGCTTTTAAAGCTGGCAATGACATCCTCCTGCTGCCCTCAGATGTTAATAAGACTATTACATTTATAAAAAGAGAAATAAAAAAAGGAAATATTGAAGAATCTGAAATAGACCGACGTGTTAAAAAAATCCTTCTGGCAAAATATTGGGCCGGCCTTTATTCTTATAAAGAAATAAAAACTGATTCCCTGTTCAGGGATATAAATGACCCTTTATATAAGGCCTTTAAAAATGATTTAATCAGGCATTCTCTTACAGTTTTAAAAAATGATAACTCATTATTGCCTCTTAGGAATTTTGAAGATCTTAAATTAGCAAACATTAATATTGGAGGGGCAGAAAATGATATTTTTAATGAAACATTGTCATTATATCATCAAAGCAAAGTATTTTCAATTTCAAAATCCGCAGATTTTTCCAGGTTTCAAAATATAAAGTCTAAATTAAAAAACTTTAATACTTTAATAATCAGTATTCAAAATACTTCACAATACCCCTCAAGAAAATTTGGAATAAGCGATCAGACAATTAAATTTATAAATGAACTGCAATTTGACGGTAAGATCCTTTTGTGTTTATTTGGTAATCCGTATAGTCTGGACCTGTTTAATGATTTGAAAAATATTGATGCTATTTTGCTGGCTTATGAAGATAATTATGATGTGAGATATTTAGCCGCTCAGGGAATTTTTGGTGCATTTGAGATTAATGGTAAGCTTCCTGTTACAATAAACCGCCATTTTCCATCAGGAACTTCTGAAATTATTGCATATAATCAAACATTATCTTATGGTTTGCCTGAAGAAATGTTGATGAGCTCAGAGATATTATCCGGGATTGACTCACTTGCCAATGTAGCTATCCGGGAAAAAGCAACACCCGGATGTCAGATTTTAGTGGCGAGATATGGCAGGGTGGTATTACATAAAGCATATGGTTATCATACATATAATGCCGGACAAAATATTAAACTCGACGATTTGTTTGACCTGGCCTCAATTACTAAAATTGCTGCTACACTGCCCTTGCTTATGCAATTATATGAAAATGGAGTATTTGAATTAACTGATTCAATCGGCACATTTATACCTGGTTGCGACACAACAAATAAATCTGGCCTGACTTTCGCTAATATACTGGCCCATCAGGCCGGGCTTCAATCATGGATACCCTTCTATTATTCACTCCTTGAAATTTCAGATACACTGAAGCCCATGTTAAGCAACAGATCATCATCAGAATATCCTTACAAAGTAGCTAATAAATTATATTTTAAAAAAGATATCAGATTAAAAAAAGATGTATTCAGGACAAGCCCGTCAAATGATTTCCCTTTACAGGTTGCTGAAAATATTTATTTAAATAAAGCATATAAAGATACAGTATATCAGGCAATTATGTGTTCACCGGTTAATCCGGCCCCAAAGTATTTATACAGCGATCTCGGAAACTATTTATTTCATTTGATTATCGAAAATATTACAGGCCAATATCTTTATCCTTTGGTGTACAATAAGTTCTACTCGCAGATCGGAGCTTATACCCTTGGATACCTTCCTTTAAACAGATTTCCTAAAGAACAAATTGTACCGACAGAGAATGATCTTGTTTTTAGGAAACAATTACTGCAGGGATATGTACATGATCCCGGAGCCGCAATGCTTGGCGGGATCTCCGGGCATGCCGGATTGTTTTCAAATGCAAACGATCTGGCTAAAATGATGCAAATATTTCTGAACGGCGGAAGTTATGCCGGACATAAATTTTTCAGTGATACAGTGATAAATAAATTTACTTCAAGTTATTTTTCTGCCAATGGTAACAGAAGAGGTTTAGGTTTCGATAAACCTGAATATTCGAATAAAAAAATAGGGCCTTCAGGCAAACTTGCTTCACCATTAAGTTATGGACATACCGGCTTTACAGGGACCATAGCATGGATGGATCCTGAATATGGCATTCTTTATATTTTCCTTTCAAATCGCATCTGTCCCGATCAATTTAACCAAAAACTCACCGATATGAATATAAGAACTGCAATACATGATATGATATATAAATCACTCCTGGATGTAAAATTTGGAAAAGAAGAAGAAGATTAAACTAAAATATTTGTTATAAAAATGAAACCAACACATATTGAGCATATTGGAATCGCAGTCTTTAACCTGCAGGAAGCTGTCAAATATTTTGAGGATATTATTGGTTTAAAATGTTATGCCATTGAAGAAGTGAAGGATCAAAAAGTAAAAACAGCATTTTTTCGCATTGGGGAAACAAAAATAGAGCTGCTTGAATCAACTGATCCTGAAGGGCCTATTGGAAAATTTATTGAAAAAAGAGGGCAGGGCATACATCATATCGCTTTTGCAGTTCCTGATGCAGCTGAAGCATTGAAAAATGCCGAAAACAAAGGAATCCGGCTAATTGATCCTATTCCGCGTAAAGGGGCAGAAGGATTAAATATTGGCTTTCTTCATCCTAAATCAACTTTGGGTGTTTTAACTGAGTTTTGTGATAACAAAGATCTACTGAATAAATAATAATAATATTAGCCCTATAATGAAATACTTGTTAATTTTACTTACTTATTATTACTTGCTTTTATCTAATTTATATTCACAGGAGACTATTAACCAGCTGGATAATCAGGGCAGAAAAACCGGGTACTGGCGTGTCCTTTATGATAATGGAAAAATAAGATATGAAGGTTTTTTTCTTAATGATAAACCGGTTGGAGAATTTAAAAGATATTATCCCGGAGGACTTATTCAGGCTCATCTTGTTTACAGTGAAAATTCATCAGTGGTATATACCACATTATATAATCAGAATGGAAAAATTGCAGCAGACGGTAAATATATTGATCAGCAAAAAGATAGCATCTGGAACTACTATTCTTATTATGGCGGACAATTAACTATGAAAGAAGGTTATAAACTCGGATTAAGGGAAGGGGAGAGTATTAAGTTGTATAATAATGGTGGTATATCCGAAAGAATTGTTTTTCAGCAGGATAAGCGCTCCGGTTTATGGGAACAGTTTTATCAAAACGGATCACCACGTTTGAAAGGGTCCTATCTTGATGATGAAAGAGAAGGGGGGTTTATAAGCTGGACATCAGATGGAAAGTTATCTATAAAAGGTAATTATAAAAATGGGCTGATGGATGGAAAGTGGACATATTATGATGAAAAAGGAGAACCTGAAATTGTTGTTGAATATGAAAAAGGAGCAATGCTCCCAAACAAAGATATTGAAAAAAGACAAGATGAATTCTCAAAACGGGTACAGGAAAGTATTGGTAACTATAGTGATCCGGAGTTACCTTTTTGAAACCTGCCCGATAATATTAAATAAGCCGCTATTAATATGCGAAAAAGTATTTTTATCATTTATTTATTTTTATTTGTTATAACTCCGGTTTCAGGTCAAAAGCTGGCGCCTGGTAAATATTGGGTTCAATTCAAAGATAAAAATGAGACTCCTTTTTCAATTGATCGTCCGGAAGAATTTTTATCTAAAGAAGCAATTAACAGGAGACAACGTTTTAATATTCCTGTACAGGAACAAGATATTCCTGTAGTGAAAAAATATATAGATAGTTTATATAATCTCGGACTGGAAATCCTGGGCACTTCAAAATGGTTTAATTCTGCAATCGTTGCCAGCTCTGATACTACTATATTGTCATTAATAAATGAACTTGAATTTGTCAGGAACTTTGACTATTTTCAGGCTTCCAGGATCCTTACAGGGAAAACTTTATCATTCATTGATTATACTAAAGATATAAAACTTCCGGGTTTTCACTTGTTCGATTCCAATACCGATTACGGGTATGGATCCGGACAAATAAACTTATTGAATGGCAAAGCTCTTCATGAAATGGGATATCGTGGTCAGGGGATTAAAATTGCACTTTTAGATGCAGGATTCTATAATGTGGATATATTTGAAGCTTTCATACATCTTTGGTACGATAACAGAATACTGGCAGGTAAAGATTTTGTAAATTATCATGATTCAAATTTATATAGGGAAAGCGCTCACGGAATGAGCGCCCTCTCTGCCATCGCTGCCTATATGCCCGGCTCACTGGTAGGGACAGCCCCGGAAGCTGAATTCCTGCTACTGAGGACTGAGGATGCTTCTTCAGAATTCAGGATAGAAGAGGCAAACTGGCTTATGGCTGCAGAATATGCAGATAGTGCGGGGGCAGATATAATTTCAACATCATTGGGTTATAATGAATTTAATGACTCAACAATGAATTATCAATATAAGCACATTGATGGAAAGACAGCTCTTGTTACGCAGGCGGCAGAAATCGCATTCAGTAAGGGAATGATTGTTATTGCAAGTGCAGGAAATGAAGGAAATAAAAAATGGAATAAAATAACCCCGCCTTCAGATGGTGAAAATGTTATTTCTGTAGGTTCAATTGATACTATGAAAATATTATCTTCTTTTTCCAGCAGAGGCCCTGCCTGGGATGGAAGAATAAAACCTGATGTAATGGCTGTGGGTTATGGAACAGCAATTGTTAATTCATCCGGGGCAGTAAGCAAAGGTTATGGGACTTCATTTGCTGCACCACAAATAAGCGGATTGGCTGCCTGCCTGTGGCAGGCATACCCTCACAAATCCAATAAAGAAATTATTCAGGCAATAAGAGAATCTTCAGACAGATATGAAAAACCTGATACTGCCTTTGGATATGGAATACCTGATTTCCTCATTGCTTTTAACCGATTATTTGATTATAAAGACTCAAATAAAAAAATATGGGTTTCTCCGAACCCTTTTACTGAATATTTCAATTTAT
Organism: uncultured Bacteroidaceae bacterium; assembly: GCA_964563105.1. Lineage (GTDB taxonomy): Bacteria > Bacteroidota > Bacteroidia > Bacteroidales > CAYVTV01. Next base: position 53,854 of record CAZLXM010000006.1, on the reverse strand, counting down.
ATTTCGATATTTATATTAATGAGATTCAGATAATAGATATGTATGGAAAAATAATTTGGATTGAAAAAGTGAATCTCAAACCGTATGAACTGAAAAATATATTACCCGCCGGACTGGCCCCGGGAATTTATATGGTATTGGGAAAGAATAACAATGATTTTAGGATTACTAGAATAATTAAACAATGAATACCGATATTATCACTTTAAGTGAACTGGCAATATCATTAAAATCATGTATTTATAACAGATTCACTGATTCATTATGGGTAATTGCAGAAATAAGTGAACTTAACCTTAATAAATCTGGTCATTGTTATCTGGAACTAATTGAAAAGGAAGCTACGGGTATAAAAATAATTACAAAAATGAGGGCGGTAATATGGGCAGGCACTTACAGAAATATAAACTCTTATTTTAGACGTATTACCGGCTCGGAACTTAAAGCAGGAATAAAAGTATTAAGCCTGGTCAGGGTAGAATATCATGAAGTATATGGCCTGAGTTTGAATATACTCGATATAGATCCATCCTATACCCTGGGGGATATCGCAAAACGTAAGCAGGAAGTAATAAAACGGCTTACAGAGGAAGGTGTGGTTAATATGAATAAAACAATCCCTTTCCCCATATTTCCTCAGCGAATTGCTGTAATTAGCTCTGAAACTGCTGCCGGATACGGAGATTTCATGGAAACCCTGACTAATAACATCTATGGTTTTAAATTTATTAGCCATCTGTATCCCGCAATAATGCAGGGTGAACAATCAGAGAAATCTGTTATTGGGGCACTAGACCGGATATTTGATGTAATAAAAAACTATGATATAGCTGTGATTATCAGGGGAGGAGGGGCACAATCGGAACTTGATACTTTTAACGGATACGATCTGGCTTTTCATATTACACAGTTTCCCATACCGGTAATTACCGGAATAGGACATGAAAGAGATGAAACTGTAGCTGATTTTGTTGCAAATACTTCATTAAAAACGCCAACAGCAGTAGCTGAATATATTATTTCAACTACATTAAATTTTAGTACAACCTTAAATAACCAAATGATAAGGTTAACTAATGCCAGCAAAAAGTTAATTTCAAATAAAATTCATTTATTCGATAAAACCGGCACAAAACTTACGATGATCATTAAAAATAAATTGAATCTGCATTATAATCGATTGTCTTCTGTTAATAAAGATTTGCAAAGTTTAAACCGGGCTTTTCTTAATAACAAAATGAACAATCTTATTCATTTCCGTAAAACGATTGGTATCCAGGTACGTAACAAAATAAAACAATATTCCTTTTTGATATCAGTTTATTCTGAAGGGATAAATAAACATAGTGTCAAATATATTCTTAAGTTAAAAAATGATCTTAATATTCTGGAAAAAGGCCTTGATTATCTTAACCCTGTGAAAATTCTGGAAAGAGGTTATACTATTACATCTTCCCAGGGGAAAATAATGAAAAAATCTGCCGGTTTAAATGAAGGGGATATTATTGATACTCTTTTTATTGATGGCAAAATCTCCAGTCGTATCGAGAAATTTTCACCTCCAAAAAAATAATTAATCATGGAAACAAAACCACTGACATATAATGATGCAATTAAAGAAATCGAAACTATACTTGATAAAATAGAAAATGGTGAACCTGATGTGGATGAGTTGTCAGCATTAGTAAAAAGAGCCGGTTTTCTAATTAATTTTTGTAAAACAAAATTGCATGTTACAGAAAAGGAAATTGATAAAATTTTGAGTGATACTTCAAATACTGATTCAAATAATAATTCAGAATAAGGGCAGTTTTTTTAAAATTAATGCCTGCTTATCTTTACATTTTTAAGTACCAGAGAGTTCATTGGATTTAAACTCAGTCCTTGAATTTTAGCAGAAGTAAATCTTGCAACCTGATCATAATATAAAGGTACAATAGCTCCTTCTTCTAATATAATACTGTCCATTTTTCTATAAATATTATATCTGTTTTCTTCGTCAGGCATTTTAACTGCTTTTAAATATAATGAATCATATTCTGCATTCGAAAAATGGGTATAATTCGGCCCTGAAGGACTGAAATTTTTTGAATAAAAAAGTAAAAGAAAATTCTCGGCATCAGGATAATCTGCTATCCATGAAGCTCTGAAAAAATTTAAATTTGAATTTGCAACTTTATTTCTAAAAGCTGCGCCTGTAGCTACATCTATTTTCAATTTCAAACCTGTCTTTTCAAGCTCAAACTGGATAAATTCGCATAGATCAAGATAATCGGAGGTTGTTGTTAGTAAAATTTCAGGCAGGCCTTTTCCATTTGGATATCCGGCTTGTTCCAAAAAATATAAGGCTGTGTCAGGATTATATTTATATCCTTTTAAATCAGGATCGAATGAAGGCAGGCCTACCGGGACAAAGCCTGATAAAGCCGGGATACCAACATTATTTCTAAGATATTTGATCATTTTTTCCCTGTCAAATCCATAGTTTATTGCTTTTCTTAAATTTTTATTGAGCAGGGGATTGGCCTTATCATCATTAATTTCAGTATCTAAAAGAAAACCAAGATATTCGGTATTTAAATATTCCTGTTTGCTCAGAACAAATCTGTCTCTATATTTTGTATTAAGATTTCCTGACCTGGTTAATAACTCATCTTTGTAGGCAGGATGAATACCTGAAAGAAAATCAATATTACCCTTTAAAAATTCGAAAAATTCTGATTGTTTATCTTTAATAAATGTTATAGCCACAGCATCAATATATGGCAGGCTATAACCGCCGGAGCCCTTTTCAAAATAATTTACATTTTTTAGAAGTATTAGTTTTTCATCTTCTCTCCATGAATGAAAATAAAATGGGCCACATCCAACCGGATTTCTTCCAAAATCAGATTTGTATGTTTCAACAGCCTCATGTGGGACAACAAAGCAATATGGCATGCTTAACATACCAAGAAAGGGAGGAAAAGGCTCCTTAAGCCTGATTACAAAAACGGAATCATTAACGGGAATAAATCCATCTGAAAACTCCGTCTCCCGGGTTTCCACGTAATTAAAAATCCAGCTTCCCGGTGATGCAACAGAAGGATTAGTAATTCTCCTGTAACTATAAGCAAAATCTTCTGAATTGATTTTTCTGCCTTTTCCTTCCCGAAAACAGGGATCATCGTGAAAATATACATCTGTCCTGAGGAAAAACGTATAAGTTAATCCATCATCACTTATGAGCCAGTCATGCGCTATTAAAGGTTTTATTTCTAAATCATCATTTAATTGAACAAGGCCACAATAAATTTGAGCCACCGGCCATATAACTGTTTGATTTCTTGCGTAAGCAGGGTCCAGTGAGGTAATACCTTTTGATTCATTATAACGAAAAACAGTTTTATTTATTTCTGTATTTTTATTTTTGTGCCCACAAGAGAAAAGACAGAGAAAAATAATAATAAATGCCGGAGGGGATAAATATTTGCACATAAATAGAATCAATAAATCTAAATCTTATCTGTTTGAGATTTTTTGCTAAGGTTCATTTTATAAGGTATGGTGAAAACAAATTCTGTTCCTCTTCCCGGATAAGAACTGACACCTATTTTTCCTCCCATAAGCTGTGTCAGATTTTTAGATATAGCAAGCCCCAATCCGGTTCCGCTGTAAAATCTTCCGGCAGATTCATGCCCCTGCCTGAACCTTTCAAATATCAATTTTAGTTTTTGCTTTTCAATTCCTATTCCGGTATCTTTTACATAAAAAGTTATCCTTTCATTATTAAGATGTTTAACACCATACTTTACCTCTCCTGATTCTGTAAATTTAAATGCATTATTTAAAAGATTGGAGAAAATTTGTTTTAAGCGTAACTGATCGGTATAAACCAATATGTTGACATTATTATTATGATTGTCCTCTATAAGTTTAATATGGCCTTTATCCATATTATTCAGGCATTTGCTGAAAATATGGTTTAAATCACGCATAAGATGGGAAAGATTGAACTTTGCATTATTAATAATCAATTGGCCTGCTTCGATCTTTGATATATCAATTATATCATCAATCAACCGCATTAATGTTTCAGCGCCATGATTGATCTGTTCGGTAAATTCTTTCTTCTCTTCATGGCTTACTTCCCTGCTTGATAATAATTCGGCAAATCCAATTATCGCATTCATTGGAGTTCTTATTTCATGAGACATATTCGACAGGAATGCTGTTTTTAATCTGTCTGACTCTTCAGCTTTATTTTTTGCAATTTTTAAGTTTGCCTCATAGTTCTTACGCTCATTTATATTCTTAATAATTATAACAAATGATTGTGATAAAATTGATGTATCCGAGATTAGGCCGAAAGAGGTTTCTGCAAAAAAGTTTGTACCGTCATCCCTGATAATACGAGTTTCTACATTTTTCCGGAATCCCGTATCAAGTGTTTCTAATAAAGCATTTTTTACTCTCTCTACATTACCCGGAGTAATAAAATCAAAAAAGTTACGGTTTGTAATAGTTTCTGCTTTAATATTCAACATTTCAAGTATGCTGGAATTATGTTCCCTAATATTTCCGTCGGGCTCAATTACAATAAGTCCGTCCGGGGAAGATTCAATAATACTTGCATGCCGGGCCTGAGTAGCAATTAAATTATCATGATCTTTTTTCCTTTCAATTGCCAGAGCAATCTGGTCTGAAACAAATTCCAGCATCCTGACGTCATCCTTAGTGTAAATAGTATCCATATCATAAGACTGAATTGCAAATACTCCGATAATTTTCCTGCCAAGTTTTAGGGGTATCCCTAACCAGCTTTCAGACGGAGCACCAATAAGCTCAATAAGCCCCTGATTTTCTAACTCTTCTGCTCTTTTCTTATTAACTAGTTGTGTAACCCCTGTATTAATAACATAAGAGGTGAGCGTTTTACCAGCAGGAAAAACAGAAAAGCTGTCTTTTTCATCTTTATGAAAGGGCAGGGATAAGGACTCATGTGTTTCGTCATATAAAGCTATATAACAATTTTTTGTGTCCACAACTTTTCCAAGTATTTTTTGAATACTTTCAAATAATTCATCAAGATTTCTGGCAATATTAACAGCATTAGCAATTTCATAAAGTGTATTTCTTATCCTTTCATCATTTTTCCTTTGAGTAATATCATTATGTGTACCGACAATCCTGATAGGCCTGCCCTGATCATCCCTTTTAAAAACCTTTCCCCTCGAATGAATCCATGCATAAGAACCATTTTTTTTATTCATTCTCATATCAAATTCGACAAATCCATCAGTGCTATTCAGAAAATGTTTGAAAATCTTATTAATCCTTTCATTATCTTCCGGGTGTATTAACTTTTCCAATACATTTTCATTTTCCTTAAAGTCCAAAGGATCGAACCCAAGCATAGTAAAATATCTTGGGGAATAATACATTTCACCTGTTTCAACATTAATATCCCAAATGCCATCACTGGCTGCTTCCAAAGCCATCTGGCGCCTCTCATCAATCCTTTTTAGTTGAAAATAGGCATCGGTTTTGGAGTAAGTGCCTTTATAAAATAATGAAACATTTGCCTGCTCATTGATTGTCGGGGCTATAGTCTTTTGATTATCTGCGTAATGTAAAAGCAGTGTGTTCAATTTTTTTCTTTTGTAATCTCTGATAATCGCAATTAGGATATCTTCTTCATTAATATTTTTTATTTTTTTTAGATTAATATTAACCCTGAATATTTTTTCTGCTGTATTTTTAATCTTCCATTCAAATTCAGAAAATATGTCATAACTTAATTGTTTACAGTATGTATCAAAAATATCTTTAGTGTAACCATTTGCGCTTACACTTATTTCATTAAATTTCAACTTTTTTAGAATTTCAATTTTTGTTTCCAAAAAATCTGAAGCTTTCTGATTTAAATCAATTATTTCAAGATTTTCAGCATTTATTATAAAAATTGCCTCGTCTATTGCATCAAATATAGTTTTATAATAATTCATTTCCAGTGTCATCAAAAATCTTTTCCTGCATTATAATAATTAAATTGCAATTTCTAAAAAAAAAACATACTTTTGTACTGTTTTGACAATATTTCTCACTAAGGGGGTGCCTTAATATTTCGGGCTGAGATCATACCCTTAGAACCTGATGCGGGTAATGCCGTCGAAGGGATTAATTATGAAACAGTTAAAATATATTCAATTTTTTATCATGAAGCAGATTATATTTATTTTCTGCCTGGCTACTATTATGCTTCAGGCAAAAGGACAATTCTGCCAATTTACAGGTATGGTAAAGTCACAGAATGGAGAGCCATTAGCCGGCTCAAGCGTTTATTTTGAAAATACAGTTCACGGAACCGTTACCAATTCAAAAGGTGAGTTTGTTTTTACACATTTAGCTGAAGGAAAATATATACTGATAATTTCATATGTTGGTTATGAAACATATAAAGAAGAGATTGACCTGAAGACCGACCTGGAAAGGTCTTATATTCTTTATCCAGGATTTGTTTTAGGAGAAGAGGTTATTGTCAGGGCAGTCAGGGCAGGGCGAAATGATCCGTTTGCATGTACAAATGTTTCATCTGAGGACCTTTCACGACAAAATACAGGTAAAGATATGCCGGCTTTGTTATTAACTGCCCCTTCAGTTGTAAGCACTTCTGATGCAGGGACAGGAATCGGTTATTCAGGCTTCAGGATCAGGGGAACTGATGCCGGAAGAATTAATGTCACGGTAAACGGGGTTCCACTCAATGATTCCGAATCCCATGGTGTCTGGTGGGTAAACATGCCCGATTTTGCATCATCAGTAAAGAATTTACAAATTCAAAGAGGAGTGGGCACTTCATCCAACGGAGCAGCCGCATTTGGAGCCAGCATTAACATTCAAACTCATTCCCTGAATGACAAACCTTATGCCGAAATATCCCAGTCTTTCGGATCATTTAATACCAGAAAAAGTACACTGTCAGCAGGAACAGGACTTGTAAACGAAAGTTTGGCTTTTGATGCGAGATTGTCTAAGATCAGCTCCGATGGTTATATCGACAGAGCTTCCGCTGATCTTAGTTCTTATTATTTATCTGCAGGTTTATTTAAGCCCCATACTACAATCAAATTAATAACATTTTCAGGAAAGGAAAAAACTTACCAGGCATGGGACGGTGTGCCGGGTGACATGATAGCCATAAACCGTACTTACAATGGAAATGGTAAATATACCACCGAAAATGGTGAGATAAAATTTTATGATAATGAAACTGATAATTATAATCAGCATCATATTCAGTTACATTTTTTAAGAGAATTTTCATCCAATTTATATATGAATGCTGTTATATTTTATACCCGCGGACTTGGTTATTATGAACAGTATAAAGAAAACCGTAAACTTGCGGAATATTTGATTCCGGATATAAGCATTGGACAGGAAACAATTAAAAGATCTGATTTAATAAGAAGAAAATGGCTGGATAATCACTTTTATGGGACTAATTTTTCATTAATTTATAAAGATAATAAATATGAGAATATCCTGGGAGGAGGATATAATTATTATCATGGAGATCATTATGGAGAAGTAATATGGGCCCGCTTTGCCGGAAATACTGAAATTAATCATCGTTGGTATGAAAATAACGGAATTAAACAGGATTTTAATGTATTTAATAAAATTAATTATAATCTCAAAGATGACTTAAGCATATATGCTGATTTACAGATAAGGGGGATCTCTTATAATATAAAAGGACCGGATGATGACCTTGAGGATATAAGTCAAAAACATAATTATTTATTATGGGACCCGAAATTTGGTTTAAATTATGAGATATCTGATAGAAACAGAGTATACTTTTCATTTGCAACAGCTCATCGTGAACCAACCCGGACTGACTTAAAAGATGCTAAAAAGGGTCGTCCGGCACCTGTGCCGGAAGTTCTGTTTGATTACGAAACTGGCTATGCCCTGACAAAAGCCAATTGGGCCCTGGATGTTAATATTTTTTATATGGATTATTATAATCAATTGGTTATGACCGGTGAAATAAATAATACAGGTAATCCCGTAATGAGAAATGTAAAAGACAGTTATAGAGCAGGAATCGAAATGGTTTCCTCCCTTAAGCCATTGAAAAATTTACAATGGGATGCAAATATTACAGTTAGCAGGAACAGAATAAAAAATATAGTTATTTATGTTGATAACCAGGATTACTATAGTGGCCAGGAAAACCAGCCTTTTCAATATGCCTTTCCTTTGACTGCTTCTCAAATAAGCTTTTCTCCGTCTGTTGTCGCAGCAAGTAGTATTAAATATAATTTGTCGGAAAAAATATTAGTTGATCTCAATTCAAAGTATGTTAGTAAACAATATATTGACATGTCCGGATCGGAAGCCAGGAAGCTGGATCCCTATTTGGTAAGTAACCTTAATCTGAATTATTCCTTAAAAATTAAATTTCTGAAGGAATTCAATTTATCATTCCTTATTGCAAATATTTTTAATAAAAAATATATTTCAAATGCCTGGGTTTATCGTTACTTTGAAGATAATAAAGAAAAACGGTCTGATGGATTTTTTCCGCAGGCAGGTATTCACCTTCTGGCAGGTTTAAATATTAAGTTTTGATTTTCCTTTTACCTGCCCATTGATAAAAAAGGCTATTTTTGTCCTTTTCAAAACTGAAAAAGATGAATAAAATTATTGAAACAAAAATTCCGGGTTTTAAAATTTTACAGGCTGAAAAGAAAGATATAAAACTTATTAAAGATTTGATTTATGAACTTGCAGTATATGAGAAGTTAAGCCATCAGGCTATTGCCAGTGAAAGTGATCTTGAGACTTATCTTTTTAGCGAAAAAAAAGTAGCAGAAGTTCTTTTAGGATATTTTAATGAGAAGCCTGTTGGTTTTGCCCTGTTCTTTCAAAATTTTTCAACATTTTTAGGTAAACCAGGTATTTATCTTGAAGATATTTTTATACGTGAAGAGTTCAGGGGCAGAGGATTTGGTAAAGCCTTACTTATACAGATCGCTAAAATAGCCATGGAAAGAGATTGCGGCCGCATGGAATGGGCTGTGCTTGATTGGAATAAACCCTCAATTGACTTTTACAAATCGCTAGGGGCAAAAGTAATGGATGAATGGTTAATTAACAGGTTAACAGGTGATGCCCTGAAAAAGCTTGCGGATTTAAATTAATAGTTGCTAAGCTATAATCTCTGAGATATCATTTTTTAAAAAAGCTAAATCTCACTCCGCCATATTTTCGTATATCAAATAGTTGCTTATCTTTCGAAAAATCAATATTTCCTGAGTGTTCGATAATTAACCACCCCTCATCTTTAATAATATCAGCATTAAAAATAATTCCGGGTAATTTGTCAATATCCGGCATATCATAAGGCGGATCTGCAAAGATTATATCAAATTTTTTTTGAGGACTTTGTAAATAGAGGAAAACATCTCTCTTTAGAACACTGGCATTATCAATGCTTAAATTTGAAATAACCTGTTTAATAAAACGAAACTGATTAAAATTTTTTTCAACCATTTCAACATATCTGGCATTTCTTGATAAAAACTCAAATGCAATACTGCCTGTCCCGGAAAATAAATCTAAAATATCTGTTTTACTAAAATCGAAATAATTATTAAGTATATTGAAAAGGCCGGTTTTTGCAAAATCTGTTGTAGGCCTTGCTTTTAAATTAAATTTTGGAAAAAGATATTTTCCTTTATATTTTCCGCTGATTATTCTCAAAGAAAAACATCAAATTAAAAATCATCAGGAATATCATTGAAATAGCCGTATTTGGCTACGGATAATTCCTGCACACGGGGTATATATTTACTCAGTATATTAATATATTGGTCATTAATATTCTTAATGCCCGAATAATATAAACATGTATCTTTCAGATTGATATTATTTGTATGTAACCCGTTCAATGTGAAATAACTTATATTCTGGTCATCAACTGTATTAAATGAATTTAATAAAAGAATATTTTTATTTTTACAAATAAACAGATAAAAATAACCAGCCTGCTTATTAATAAGTACACATGAACTTTCCTGGTATTCTTCCTTAAGCAATCTTGAGCCGAGTAAATAAACGTAATGAAAAAACTTTATAGCAAAGTTTTTTTCCTGCATAATTTTTATAATATCCTGACGAACCGGGAAAAGAACATGATAAGGAATTGATTCAAACTTATTTTTCAAGATTTCATCTTCATCAGAAAGATTATAAAGTAATTTGAAATATTCCTTTGCATCTTTATGAATATACAACGAGGATGGAATTAATGTGAAAACAGGATTATTTACACAAACAAATGCTTTTTCCTCATTAATATGTATTATTTGATAATTATCTTCAGGGTAAGCTGATAAATCAAATGTTGAACTGACGGATTTCAATTTTATCGAAATATACTTTTTACTTTAGTCCGAAAAATGTTGGTATTCATTAATAATCAAATAAATCCATTCAGCTCAAAGCTAATTGGATATTATTCCCAGTTGCCGGTTAAAGTACCTTCTGTCAGGGATCCGAATTTCAGGCCGGGAAAGTTTGTTATTTTTCTTCTTTGTTCTGCATAGTTAACAGCAAGCTGATCATCCAGGCCGGAAAGCAGCAGATTATAGGGAATGCTTACTTCAAGAACTTTAATTTTAAGACTGGAAGAAGATTCATATTCACCTGCTTCCATAAAAAATTCAACTTTATCCGTATAAGGGACATAACGAAGTGAATCAATAGGAAAGTCTTTTCCGAATAATGAATCAAGCACACTGATTTTTGTAAATTCTCTTTTGATTAATCCTCTTTTTAGTGCAATTTCCCGTGCTTTACGTAAGTCTTTTGTTTCATCTATCAGCTCTTCAGGTATCTCTCCAATTGCCCTTACAATGGTAAATGAGTCATTCCTCAGAAAGTGCAAAAGTGTATCAAAATTATCTGTATAGTTAATTTTTACATCTTTGTATGCCTTCTCCGCTTCTCTGATATGAAGCATACGGTTAATAGTTGCCCGTTCTCTTTCACTTCGTGATTTATTAAAACGGATAGGGGTCATAATACTTTCGTATACAAGGTAACCAAGGATTACAATTGCAATGCTTAAAATGATCTGAATTACTGTTCTCATTACTTATTGATTAAAATATTATTTTGAACGTGCGACAAATTTAGTAAAAAAATAAAATGTAATGTTCAAATTTAAAATATTTATCAACAGTACTTTGTAAATTACTCGTCATAATTCGGATTAAAAAAAATAAAATGGAACGAATAAATAAACTAAATGTGAAAAATAATTTAAAAACATGTTCATTACCAGATGTTTAATCTGCCTTTTTTACTTACCAATTATTTTTACCAGGACTCTCTTCTTTCTTTTTCCATCAAATTCTCCATAAAAAATTTGTTCCCATGGACCAAAATCAAGTTGCCCCTGAGTAACAGCAACAACAACTTCCCTGCCCATAATACTCCTTTTTAGATGTGCATCAGCATTATCCTCAAAACTATTATGGTGATATTGTGAGTAAGGTTTTTCAGGAGCAAGCTTTTCAAGCCATAATTCAAAATCTTTATGAAGCCCCTGTTCATCATCATTAATAAATACACTTGCAGTAATATGCATAGCATTTACAAGTACCAAACCTTCATTTATGCCACTTTCAGCCAAACATTTCCTGATTTCCGGTGTAATATTTATTAACTCCCTGCGTTTGTTCGAATGAAACCATAACTCTTTTCTGTAAGATATCATTTTCCTCCTTTTTTTATTTGCTGAATATTTTAATCTTGAAAAATATTTGTAAAAATAAAACTTTAATTGATAAGTCCCAGATCTTTCTTAACAGCATTAATTCTTTCTTCAAGTAAATCATTGATTTTTTCAAACTTATCTTTCATTATTAATTTTTCATTAACACTGAAATAAAATTTGATTTTAGGTTCAGTTCCGGAGGGCCTTATGGAAATTTTTGTGCCGTCTTCCAGAAAAAATTGTAAGACATTGGATATCGGTAAACCTGTTTTATTCTTCTCATTTTTTTGAAGATCAAAAGACAGGCCTTTTTCATAATCAATAATCTTAATAACTTTTGAATTGTTAATTATTTCCGGAGGGTTATTTCTGTAATTTTTCATTATCTCTTTTATTTCTTCTGAACCTTCTTTTCCTTCCTTAACTAACGAGCTGAGAGATTCTTTATAAAAACCATATTTAAGATATATATCCATAAGGATGTCAAATAATGTTTTATTTTGTTCCTTTGCCCAGGCAGTTATTTCTGCAATTAAACAGCAAGATATTATAGCATCTTTGTCTCTTACAAAATCTCCCGCAAGATAACCGTAACTTTCTTCTCCCCCGGCCAGGAAAGTAAGCTTTCCTTCATGTTCCCTTATTATTTCTGCAATATATTTAAAACCCGTTAAAACGTCAAAATAAATTACCCCGGCTTCTTCTGCAATTTTATTGAGTAGATCGGTAGTAACAATAGTTTTACATATATATTCCTTCCCTGTAATTCTGTTTTTCTCTTTAAGAGATGTAATAATATAATAAATAAGCAAGCTTGCTACCTGATTACCATCTAATAACTTTAAATTACCACTGTTATCCCTGGCAGCAATTCCAACACGGTCACCATCCGGATCAGTAGCCATAACCAGTTCCGCTCCTTCAGCGATTGCCTTTTTTAAAGCTAATTCAAGAGCTGCATGATCTTCCGGATTAGGAGATTTTACAGTAGGAAAGTTCCCATCAGGAATATTTTGTTCAGGAACAGACAGGATATTTAAAAAACCAAATTTTTTTAGGGACATTGGGACTAATTTTACTCCGGTGCCATGAATGGGAGTATAGACTATTTTTAAATCGCTGTGTTTTCTGTTTAATTCCAAATTCAATGATAAACTACTGATCCTATCCGTATATTCCTCATCAGTTTCAATGCCGATGGAAATGATCTTTGAGGGATTGCCCTCAATTCTGATTTGACCGGGTGAAGTTATTTTCTTAACCTCATTGATTATTCTAAGGTCATGGGGAGAAATGACCTGTCCTCCATCTTCCCAATATACCTTAAATCCATTATATTCTTTTGGATTGTGAGATGCAGTAATGATCACTCCGCTTTGGCATTTGAATTTCCTGATAGCAAAACTGATTTCCGGTGTTGGACGTAAACCATCAAACATGTAAACATAAATGCCATTGGAACTGAATACATTAGCTGCAGTTTCTGCAAATAACCGGCTGTTATTTCTTGAATCATGCCCTACAACTGCTTTAATTTCAGAAGGCCCCGGGAACATTTGTTTCAGATAATTACATAATCCCTGGGTGGCCATTGCTACTGTATAAATATTCATCCGATTAGTACCTGCTCCCATAATTCCTCTTAATCCTCCGGTGCCAAATTCCAGGTCCCGATAAAAAGACTCGATTAATTCCTGTTCATCGTGTTCAAGTAAATATTTTACCCTGTCCCGGGTATCCTTATCAAATGATTCTCCAAGCCAAATATTGGCTTTTTCTTTTACAAGTTTTAAAAGATCTTGTTTTTCTGTTTGCATATTGAAATTATTTATTACTGCTTAATAAGCTTATAAGGCTCATTCTCCAATGAGGTATATGAATTCCATAAGTATTTTTAATTTTTCTTTTTGATAAAACGGAATAATGCGGACGTATGGCTTTTGTTGGATATTCATCACTCTCCACCGGAATAACATTACAATTAATACCCAGATATTCAATTATATCCATTGCGAAATCATACCAACTGGCAATTCCTTCATTGGAATAATGAAAAATCCCGGGTACAAATTCTATTTGATGACTTTCAATTCCGGATATTATTTGAAGAATGGCTGAAGCGAGATCGCCTGAAAATGTAGGTGTGCCAGTCTGGTCATATATCACCTTTATTTCTTTATTTGCTGTGGCTGCTTTTATAATCTTTCTGACAAAACTTTGTTCCATCATCGAATATAGCCAGGATGTCCTTATTATCAATGAGTTGCCTTGGTTAAGCAAATGGTTTTCACCTTGTAATTTACTTAAACCATAAATAGTTTGCGGATTAGGGGTATCATCTTCAGTATAAGGCCGGTAATTTTTACCATCAAATACATAATCTGTTGAAATATGAACAAACCTTAATTTATTCATTGCTGCAATTTTGGACAAAATTTTTACAGCCTCTGAATTGATCAAAAAGGCATTATCTTTTTGAATTTCAGCATCATCAACTGCTGTAAAAGCAGCACAATTAATTATATATGAAAAACCGGAATTTTTAATAAATGCATTTACTTTTTTTTCATCTGTTATATCAAGCTCAGGAAGATCTGTAAAAACAAATTCTATATTTTTATATAAGCCGGATATGTTTTTTATGGCGACACCAAGCTGCCCTTTGGCCCCGGTAATAAGTATTTTCAGCATTTTATAAACCTAAAATAAAAATTAAAGGACTAAAAAATTATTTTGTTAACGAAAGAATATCATAATAATAAAATAAGTATCAAATTAACCAGTTAAGCCCCAATTACCTGTTTTTTATACTGGCCCGTTTATGATTTTACGAAATTAATTTTTTTTTCACAATTTCAAATGGAGGAAGCAAGGCATCTTTTGCTGAAACAATTATTTCCTCTTCAGGAATTTTCCAGTCAATATTTAGTATTTGATCATTATATATAATACCTCCTTCAAAATCCGGATTATAAAATTTATCACATTTATATAGAACAACCGCATAATCACTAAGCACTGAAAAGCCATGTGCGAATCCTCCGGGGATCAATAACTGTTTGTTATTCCCTGAAGAAAGTTTTATTCCAAACCATTTTCCAAAAGTAGGTGATTCAGGGCGGAGATCTACAGCAATATCATTTATCTCACCAACAAGTACACGAACAAGCTTGGTTTGGTCATAAGGTGCAAGTTGATAATGTAATCCTCTTATAACGCCATAATCAGATTTTGATTGATTATCCTGCACAAATGTTATATTGATACCCTGACCATAGAAATTCCGTTGATTATAACTTTCAAAAAAATGACCACGTTGATCATTGAATATTTTAGGCTCTATGATAAGCAAACCTTCTATACTGGTTTCAGATACTTTCATAAATTTATTTATAATTAAATGTAAATATTTTTTCATTGGCAATTTTATCCAAATATTCACCATACTGGCTCTTCCCATGCTGTTTTGCAAGGAATATTAATTGTTCTTTATTTATTAATCCTCTTTTATATGCAATTTCTTCAATACATGAGATTTTTAGGCCCTGCCTTTTTTCAATAGTATGAATATAAAGAGAAGCCTGCAGCAAACTTTCCTGGGTCCCTGTGTCAAGCCAGGCCATCCCCCTGCCAAGTAATATAACACTTAAGGCATTCTCATTCAGATATAATTTATTCAAATCTGTAATTTCTAATTCTCCTCTTGCAGAAGGTTTAAGACTTTTTGCTTTTTTAACAACAGTATTGTCATAAAAATATAAACCGGTTACAGCATAGTTTGATTTAGGATACTGAGGCTTTTCTTCAAGACTTTTAACCTGCCCGTCCGGATCAAATTCTACTACTCCATATCGTTCCGGATCATGAACATAATATCCAAATACTACAGCTCCTTTTTCCAGTTTTGAAGTTTCCAGCAGGGTCTTGCCAAAACCATGTCCATAAAATATATTGTCACCAAGGATCAGACATACCGGCTGATCTCCTATAAATTCTTCCCCGATTATAAATGCCTGTGCCAGACCATCAGGTGAAGGTTGAATGGCATAATTTAAATTCAATCCTATTTGTGAACCATCACCTAAAAGATCTTTATATAAATCAAGATGTTCGGGCGTGGATATTATCAAAATATCCTTTATACCTGCCAGCATAAGCACAGATAATGGATAGTAAATCATAGGTTTGTCATAAACGGGAATGATTTGTTTGGAAATTGTTTTGGTAATAGGAAAAAGCCTTGTACCCGAGCCTCCGGCAAGAATTATCCCTTTCATATATTAAAAATTTATAGTTAATTAAAAAATATCTAATAATTCCAAATAATTTTTGAATTATGTATCTCAGCAGATTAAAAAATTACTGATTTCCTCCCCCAAAGATAATCAATTGTAAATAATCACAACTTGGATAAAAGGAAAGAAAACAACCCCGGATAAGACTTACAAAGAAAATAAAACACTTTTAATTGATCTTGTAATTATGTTTTAATGAACTTGTCGATTAAATTAGTAAAACTTTGCTAGAGTTGATAAAATATCTTATTTTTGCATCCCTTATTTTATACATAATGTCTAACTTAATAATTTAATTTTTAATTACATGACAAATCAAGAAAAAAATGTTTTATTGGAAAACTCTGAAAATATGAGTGATAAAATAAACGAAGAAACACAAAATATTGATACAGAGGATTTTGGAGCAAGTGCGGAGGAGGATGATGATTCGGGATTAGAAAATGAAAAATCCTCTTCTATTGAAAATAGTTCTGAAACTGAGAATAATTTCCCGGAAGAAGAAACTACTTCTACATCAAATGAACCTCTAAATGAATCAGCAGATTTTACTTCAGGTCCTGAAGAATTAGCTGAAACTGATGAAGTTCTTTCATCTTCCGGAGAAAATGTTACAAGCTCTCAAGAAACAATACAGGTTCAGGAAGAGGCAGTAACCGCTTCTGATGAGGGGGCAACAACAACCATAGAAGAATCAGTAGCCGGATCAGAAGAAAGTGAAGGAATAAAAGAAAATATGCCTGAAGAGAAGACTTTTCCGGAATCTGTAATTAATGAATCTGCAGATACAGGTATATCTGATTTTGATTGGGATTCTTATAGTGACGAATATAATCCTTACAATCCTGAAGAGAAATCTAAATATGAAAATTTATATGATTTAACTTTATCAACAGTTGCTGAAAATGAAGTTGTTGACGGGACGGTAATTTCGATGAACAAACGTGAAGTTGTTATTAACATCGGTTATAAATCTGAAGGTGTTGTGAGTTTAAATGAATTCCGATATAATCCGGAGTTGAAAGTTGGTGATACTGTTGAAGTTTATGTAGAAAGTAAGGAAAATAAGCAGGGTCAACTTTTACTTTCACATAAAAAAGCCAGGGCCTTACGTTCATGGGACAGAGTTAATGAGTCTTTTGAAAAGGATGAGATAATTAAAGGTTATATTAAATGCAGGACTAAAGGCGGTATGATTGTAGATGTCTTTGGTATTGAGGCATTTTTACCTGGTTCTCAGATTGATGTGAAACCAATTCGTGATTATGATGCCTATGTGGGTAAAACAATGGAATTTAAAGTTGTTAAGATTAACCATGAATTCAAAAACGTTGTTGTTTCTCATAAAGCACTTATCGAAGAAGAACTTGAACTTCAAAAGAAAGAGATCATTGCAAAACTGGAGAATGGCCAAATTCTTGAAGGTACGGTTAAAAATATAACTTCTTATGGTGTATTTATTGATCTTGGCGGAGTTGATGGTTTGATTCATATTACAGACCTTTCATGGGGAAGAGTAAATCATCCGGAAGAAATTGTTCAGCTTGATCAGAAAATAAATGTAGTTATTCTTGATTTTGATGACGAAAAAAGACGGATTGCATTAGGATTGAAACAACTTACTGCTCATCCGTGGGATTCCCTTGATCCTAACCTGAAAGTTGGCGATAAGGTAAAAGGCAAAGTAGTAGTTTTAGCTGATTATGGTGCATTTATAGAAATTGCACCAGGCGTTGAAGGACTTATTCATGTATCTGAAATGTCCTGGTCACAACATTTAAGGAGTGCACAGGATTTTCTTAATGTTGGTGACGAAGTTGAAGCTGTTATTTTAACCCTTGATCATGAAGAAAGAAAAATGTCTCTTGGGATGAAGCAGCTTAAACCCGATCCATGGGGGGCTATTGATGAAAGATATCCTGTTGGATCAAGGCATACTGCAAAAGTTCGTAATTTTACAAATTTTGGTGTATTTGTCGAAATTGAAGAAGGAGTAGACGGGCTGATTCATATCTCAGATCTTTCATGGACAAAAAAGATAAAGCACCCGTCTGAATTTACTGCAATTAATGCAGATATTGACGTTGTTGTTCTCGAAATAGATAAAGAAAACAGAAGATTAAGTTTAGGACATAAACATCTCGAAGAAAACCCATGGGATGTATTTGAAACAATTTTTGAATTAAATTCCGTTCATGAAGGAACTATTACTGAAATAGTTGATAAAGGCGCTATTGTCGCCCTGCCTTATGGAGTGGAGGGATTTGTTACTCAAAAAAACCTCATTAAAGAAGATGGTTCTGTTGCGCAATTAGATGAAAAATTACCATTCAAGGTATTGGAGTTTTCTAAATCTGCTAAAAAAATTGTAGTTTCACACACCAGAGTATTTGAAGCAGATAAAAAAGCTGAAGCTGAGAATGAAAAGAAAAATATTGAAGCTACTACAAAAAAGACCCAGAAGAAGATACGTGCCAGTTTGGAAAAAACAACTTTGGGTGATATCACTGATTTAGCATCACTTAAAACAGAACTTGAAAATAAACAGAAAAAAAATACTACAGATAAGGAAGAAATTGACTAACTTGAGCATGTCTTAAAATTTTCGGAAATGGAATTCAAAATCGAAAAATTTGAAAACCATACTTTAATAAAAGTATTGGAGGAGAAATTAGATACCCATATTGCTCCGACATTGAAATCGGAACTTGTGTTGATATCCGGTAATGGTGAGAAAAATATAATTCTTGACCTGAGTAATTGCCGCTATTGTGATTCATCAGGCCTGAGTGCAATATTAGTGGCAAACAGACTTTGTAAAAACGGAAATGGTATGTTTGTACTTACCGGATTGAACGAAACTGTAGAAAGACTCATTACTATTTCTCAACTTGACTCTGTATTAAACATTACTTCAACTGTGGATGAAGCTGTTAAAATGATAAAAGATACAGATTGATTTATCAAAGGGCCCTCTCGTGCAGTTTTCACTTACAATTCTGGGCAGCAGCTCCGCTTTACCTGTGTCTGGACGATTTCCAACCGCTCAACTACTAAATGTTCAGGAGCGGTTTTTTTTAATAGATTGCGGTGAAGGCACGCAGATGCAACTTAGAAAATATAAATGCCGGCTGGGAAAAATTGACAGACTTTTTATTAGTCATCTGCACGGAGATCATGTTTTTGGTTTATTCGGCCTGCTTTCTACATTTCAGTTATTAGGAAGAAAAAAAGCATTTACTATTTACGCTCATAAAGATATTTATAATTTAATAGAATTCTATAAAAAAAATTTTGGTAAAGATCTGAATTATAAAATTGTAATTTATAAACTTGAGCCTGATAGTCCTGAAATAATTTATTCTGATAAAGCTGTAGAAGTAATTAGTTTCCCTTTGAAGCACCGGGGAAATTCAACAGGTTTCCTTTTTCGGGAACTCCCCCCCTTACTTAACATAAAAAAAGAAGTCGTTGAACAATATAACTTAGGAATTGAACAAATTGGCAAAATAAAAAGGGGAATGGATATTAACCTGGAAGATGGTACTTTTCTCCCAAATAATTTACTGACTTATCCTCCCTGGGAACCAAGGACATATGCGTTCTGCTCTGATACTGCTTTTTTTCCCGAAATAATAAAGTATATAAAGGGTGTGGACCTTCTCTATCATGAAGCAACATTTTCAGACGATGATGAAGACCTTGCAATTGAAACGAAGCATTCAACAAATGTTCAGGCAGCCAAAATAGCTGCTATGGCTGAAGTGAAAAAGCTGATTATAGGACATTTCTCATCCAGATACAAAGATTTGAACATAATTATTGAACAGGCAAAAAAAGTATTTCCCAACACCACAGGGGTTAATGATGGCGATGTTTTCTCCATAGAACGGAAAAGAATTGAATAAAACAGAAAATTAAATAATAATAGTTAATTCTATTTATAATAAATATTGAAGTGAACTCAATATTTAAGTACTATTTTTGTAATAATTTAAATCATCTTCAACTGTGAAAGAACGTATTATTATTCTTGATTTCGGATCACAATATACTCAGCTTATAGCCAGGAGAATACGTGAATTAAATGTATATTGCGAAATATACCCTTATAATAATATACCAGAATCAGATGATTCTGTTAAAGGCCTGATTTTATCCGGAAGCTCTTTTTCAGTTAATGACAAAAACGCCCTTATACCTGAAATCTCTCATTTGAAAGGAAATATTCCTGTCCTGGGGATAGCATATGGGGCCCAATACCTTGCCCATTCAGCAGGGGCAGGGATCCTTACTTCTGTTCAGCGTGAATACGGAAAAGCACATCTAAAACAGGTTAATAATAAACATCCGCTTTTTCAAAATATTAATATAGATAGTCAGGTTTGGATGTCATATTCCGACATTATAACAAACCTTCCCGGAGAATTTGAAATATTATGCAGTACGGATAATATAAAAACAGCTGCATTCTCTAATGACAAAGAAAAAATTTTTGGATTACAATTTCATCCCGAAGTATTTCATACACAAGAGGGTCCATTGATATTTAAAAATTTTCTTTTTAATATATGCGGATGTTCAGAAAATTGGACACCTGAAATATTTATTGAAGCTACTGTTAAGGAACTCAAAGAAATGCTGGCGAATGATAAAGTGGTCCTTGGGCTTTCAGGGGGCGTGGATTCAACTGTAGCTGCCATGCTTTTAAATCTGGCTATAAATAACAATCTGTCGTGTATATTTGTGAATAATGGATTACTCAGAAAAAATGAATATGAAAAGGTCCTGGATATTTATGGTAAAACTAACATAAAGGTTACAGGGGTAGATGCTTCCAAAAGATTTATGACCAGGCTGCAAGGTATTATTGAGCCTGAAATGAAAAGAAAAATTGTCGGTGGTACTTTCATTGAAGTCTTTGAAGAAGAAGCCAGAAAAATAAAAGGTGTCAAATGGCTTGGCCAAGGCACAATTTACCCTGATGTCATTGAATCGGTATCAGTTAATGGATTATCTGCTTCTATAAAATCACATCATAATGTAGGAGGCCTTCCTGAAATTATGAAATTAAAAGTTGTTGAACCATTAAAGTTATTATTTAAAGATGAAGTAAGAAGGGTGGGTAAAGCTTTAGGCCTTTCGTCAGATCTCCTTAACCGGCATCCTTTCCCGGGTCCTGGTTTGGCAATAAGAATTTTAGGGGAGGTAAGTCCTGAAAAAGTCAAAATTTTACAGGAGGCGGATGATATTTATATAACTGCGTTGAAAGAGTATGGATTATATAATATGGTATGGCAGGCAGGAGCTATTTTATTACCTGTTCAATCAGTTGGAATGACGGGGGATCAACGTACTTATGAAAATGTATTGGCCCTGAGGGCTGTTGGTTCCAGTGATGGAATGACAGCTGATTGGACCCGCTTGCCTTATGAGTTTCTTGGAAATATCTCTAATGAAATAATTAAAAAAGTAAAGGGAATTAACAGGGTGGTTTATGATATCAGTTCAAAACCTCCGGCAACAATAGAATGGGAATAATATTAACCATAAACATGCAGAATTCTGATTTTAAAGGCAGGTAACCAAATACTGTTCAGATAAAAAAACAAGCTTTTGAAAATCAATATTTTGTATTAAATAATTAATAAAATGCTTAAGAGAGTTATTAATTTGGTGCTGGCACTATTTATTTTACATGCAATTTCCATTGCACAGGGTAGAGAACAAATATTCAAATTTGGTGAAGTTTTTGATAAAATTTCCAGATTTTATGTTGATACAATAAATGAAGATACTTTTATCGAGAAGGTAATTCTCGATATGTTACATCAATTAGATCCTCATTCAGCCTATCTGTCAAAAGAAGAGGTTAAAGCAATGCAGGAACCTCTGGATGGAAGTTTTGAAGGTATCGGAGTAAGCTTTAATTTAATGAATGACACTATTTATATAGTCAGTCCAATTACAGGCGGGCCTTCCGAAAAAGTAGGTATCAGGGCCGGAGACCGTATTATAAAAATTAATGGTGAAATTGTTGCGGGTATCGGTATTACAAATCTGGACGTTCAGAAAAAACTGAAAGGGCCGAAAGGTACAAAAGTTAATGTTTCTATCTTGAGGAAGAACATCGACGAATTATTAGATTTTTTAATTACCCGTGATAATATACCTATATATAGCGTTGATGCAACCTATATGATCAATGAAAATACTGGTTATATTAAATTGTCAAGATTCTCGGCCACTACAATGGATGAGTTTATGGACGCTTTAAACAGGCTTAAAAGAATGAATATGCAAAATCTGGTCCTTGACCTTAGCGGTAATGGGGGAGGATATCTTAAGGTGGCAGTAGACTTGGCTGACCAATATATAGATGGAAAAAAAATGATTGTATACACGGAAGGTATAAAAAGCCCCAGGAGAAATTATCTTTCAACAGGAAAAGGAGAAATGAAATCCGGAAGACTGGTAGTGATGATTGATGAAAGTTCTGCCTCTGCCAGTGAAATAGTTGCAGGAGCTTTACAGGACTGGGACAGGGCAGTGATAGTCGGAAGAAGATCTTTTGGAAAAGGACTTGTTCAACAGCCATTTATGCTGTCAGATGGATCAATGATACGCCTTACGGTAGCTAAATATTACACACCAACAGGCAGGCTTATTCAAAAATCTTATGATCAGGGCTATGAAGAATACACAAAAGAAGTGATTTCCAGATTTAATAATGGCGAATTGTCAGGTGAGGATTCAGGAATATTTCCCGACTCATTACAATACCGGACACTTAATAAAAGCAGAATAGTTTTTGGTGGCGGGGGAATAATGCCCGATTATTTTGTCCCTATAGATACCTCTTATTATTCGACATATTATAGAAACCTCATAAGCCGGGGTATCCTAAATCAGTTCGTTCTTAAGTACATTGATGATAACCGCAATCAATTGAAATCTGCATTTCCGAATTTTAATAAATTTAATGAAGTTTATAAAGTTTCAGATGAAATGCTTAAGCAATTAATTAATTATGCGGAAAATGAGAATGTTAAATACAATGAAAAGGATTTTTCCAGAAGCCGCGAAATGATAGAAATTCTTATTAAAGCATATATAGCCAGAGATCTTTGGGATACCTCAAAATTTTATCAGATTTTAAACAAATCCGATCCAATATTTAATCGTGCTGTTCAGATTGTAAGTGATTCTGGACTCTACATGGCTAAACTGGCAGAATATTCCGCTGATTGAAAGGATTAATGATTATTGACTGGTTTTTGCATAATTATATTGAAGTCCTGGGAACAATTACAGGGCTGATATACTTGTATTTTTCAATACGTCAGATAATTTGGCTGTGGCCTTTGGGAATAATATCTTCATTATTTTATGTATATGTTTTTTTTACAGCCAAATTTTATGCCGATATGGGGCTTCAGGTATATTATTTTTTTATAAGTATTTATGGATGGTATAACTGGGTGCACGGAAAAATAAAGGAAGACGGGCTGCCAGTGAAAATGGCCGGGTTACGATTACTTACAATTCTGATAATTCTTACTTTTGTGATCACATTGATTTTAGGCTGGGCATTGAGTAGCTTTACAGATTCACCATTACCATATTGGGATGCTTTTACTACCTCAGGTGGTATTGTTGCAACATGGATGCTGACCGGAAAAATCATAGAACACTGGTTATTTTGGATAATAATTGACGGAGTATCAATGGGGTTGTATATTTATAAAGGATTATACCCAACAGTAATACTTTTCTTTGTCTATGCAACAATGGCAGTTATCGGTTATTTTAAATGGAAAAAAGATTTGAAAGCATCAACCATCCCCCCGGGATATGGAGAAGCTGGTAATAACCATTATATTAATATTAAATAAAGGTTTTAAATTATTTAAATATTGTTATTACTATAATATTTTAATATTTAATTATGAAAGAGAAATATCCGATAAATATAGTTATAACAGGCCCTGAATCAACCGGTAAAACCGAACTTTCCCAACATCTGGCGAAAATATTTAAAGGGCAATATGTACCTGAATATGCAAGAGGATATATTCAAAACCTGGGAAGACAATATAATTATGAAGATGTTTTAATAATTGCAAAAATGCAGATTCAGCAACAACATGAAGTTTCAACCAGATTTAGGGGATTTATTTTTTATGACACATGGCTGATTATTACAAAAATATGGTTAAAAGAAGTATTTGGACGAAATCCTGATTGGATAGATGAAAAACTGGAAAATATCAGAATGGACCTGTATTTATTATGTGCTGCGGATATTCCATGGGTACCGGACCCTCTCAGAGAAAATGGAGGGGAAAGAAGAGACTATCTTTTTGAACAATATAGAAGTGAAATCAGAAAATTAGGAATTAAATATTACATCATATCAGGAACAGGGGAGGAAAGATTTTGTCTTGCTGAAAATCTTGTTAAAAAATATTTTGAATTGGAATGATCAAATTTTGTTAAATAAATTTCATATTTAGTGTAACTATTTTTATAATACTAAGTTTAAAGTAATAAGATTTATTCCTTGTTTTAAATTCAATTTCTGTATTTAATACAGGGATAAAAAAAATGATTTATATTTGATTAAGTTTATATAAAATTAAATTTACCCTTATATAGCTTGAAAAAGAATAGTAATCTATTATATTTCAAAGATATTTACAGAGTAAGATTTTTTATAAATTTGTTTGTTGAAGAAATTTACAATATTAACTACACCATAATAGAAAAACTAAAGCTTCAATGAGCTTTGATATAAACGAGTATTATAGCAAACTAAATGGCGGCGATGTGCTTTTTGCATATAGGGGCAGCATTACAAGCAACCTTATAAGCAATGTCCTTGAGACAATTGAAGCAAAGCTGGAAAGCCTTAATGAAGGATCAAAAGTCCGTAAGAAAGTTTACAATGTGCTTGTTGAAAGTTTACAGAATCTCTTTCACCATGTTGAGGAACCTCCTGAGGATTTTGAAGAAAAGGATACTCCTAAATTTGGAGTTTTGGTTGTGTCAAGGGTTGATAATAATGTATATAAAATATCAACGGGAAATTTTATTAATGCCGACAAAATCAAGCCATTAAAGGATAAAATTGATAAAATTAATTCTTTGTCAGGAGATGATTTAAAGGAAATGTACAAATTTATTTTAAACCATCAGAAACTTTCGGCCAAAGGTGGGGGCGGACTTGGTTTAGTTGATATAGCACGTAAAACAGGAAATAAACTTGAATATAGTTTTGAAAACTTTAATAACGAATATTATTTTTTCAGTTTTGAAGTAATTATATTTTAAATATTTAATTAAAAGATTTGAGTATGGAACCGATTTCTATTGAAGGAACAGCAAAGACACCTAACGTAAAATTTGATTTTCATAGTGGTATTTTAGAAATAAAAGGAAGATCAATACCGGAAAATTCAATTGAATTTTATAAGCCTTTAGTGGATTGGCTCGATGAATATGGTAACAATGCCAAGGATCTTACCCAGGTTAATATTCAACTTGAATATTTTAATACAAGCTCATCAAAATGTATCCTTGATGTTTTTAAGAAACTTGAAGCAATTCATAAGGGAAATCATGAGGTGGTCATTAACTGGTTTTATGAAGAAGATGATGAAGATATGCTGGAGGCAGGAGAAGACTATGAATCTATTATCAGGGTACCATTTAAAATGATTGAAATCGTTGAATAGTTATTTTTACTGTTCGATATTGATTAAACGCTGTATTTTTTACTAACTATACAGCGTTTTTAATATAAAGGATTAAGAGAACTATAAATGATATTTAATCTGATTTTTAAGGTATTAATATTTCTCTTTTTTTAACCCCCGGATCTTCAAAATATTCCATAAGTCGTTTAAGGGCCCTCAGATATAAGACAATAAACATAATGAGTGACATAAACCAAATTATCAAAACATTTACCCATATTGTCGGGATAAATATTCCAAATATTTGCTTCCTTGGTGCATAAAAATGTGCTTTAACAAGTTTATAGGGCGAATCTAAATAAATCGGATCCGACTTTTGTATCAGCTCTCCATTATATTCTACAATTCGTTTAAATTCATTTTTATTAGTTACTAATTCATGTAGTTTCTCATTATGATAGTTTCTTTTTAATGCTGAAATAAATTCATGATTTTCTGATAACATCAAAAGGTTTTTTTGGTCATATATTTTTTTATAAATATGATTATAAAAAGATCTTAATTCCTGAAGATATTTTAAACAAGCTGTAAGTGTTTCAGATTTAACATTATTTATATTCAACTGATCAACCATACTGAATAAATTAATGGGAGTTTCCGGCAGATCATGTTTTAATCTATTGCGAAAGGCATGTTCTTTAAGAATTTCTTTTCTTACTAAATCCAGGTTATAAGTATTTTGATTTTTAAAATTTGGGTCGTATAAATTTTTTTCAAGAAATTTCAACTTGTTTTGTAATTCATTAATAAGAAAATCAGATTTATAATTTGCGTTACTACTTAATTTATCAAGCTCATAATATTTTTTTTGATATTCATTATTTATAAACTGGTATGTCGCAAGACCTTCATAAGCCCAGCGGGCAGTAATTATTTCACCATAAAAAGGAATGGATTTAGGACTGGATATTTTTGGGTTCAGATGCTCATATTTAACAATTATTCCGCTGAGGATAATCTGTGGTATTACGAGGAAGGGAATAAGCATATAAATTGTTACAACCGTTTTAAAACTATCCGATATCAATAATCCTATTATACTTGAAAATGCCCATGTACTAAAAAGCACTATCCAATATTCGAAATACATGCCTTTTATTTGCATAATTGTATTCCCTGTCAACACAAACAGAAGAGCCTGAAAAGCAGATATAAATAATTGTACTGATACTTTCGAAAAGAGATATCCAGACCGGCTTAAATTCAGGAACGATTCTCTTTTCAGAATCTTACTGTCTTTAATAATTTCTTCTGCGCTTACTGTCATTCCCATGAAAATAGCTACAATAACAGAGATAAATATATATACAGGAAGATTATTGTTTTCCAGAAGCGTATAACCATATTGATTTGTAACATCTACACTGAAATATCTCAGGATATAAGCTAATAAAAATGCCAAAAGCGGTGCTTCAATAAAATTAAGGACTAGATACTGTTTATCGCTCAACTTCTTCAGGATATCTCTCTTTACAAAAACTAAAAACTGTTTATATCTGCTTGGGATACTAAATGTTATTGGAGGCAGATCTTCTTCTTTTATTTGAGTTTTCTTTTTATCTTTTTTTATTTCATTTTTGTAGAAATCAGCCCATTCAGCCGGTGATATCTTTCTGATCCCGGTAAGCTTTCCATATTCATCAAGTACAGATGTTTCTATGATATTGAAAATTTGTTCT
This sequence comes from uncultured Bacteroidaceae bacterium, assembly GCA_964563105.1. Classification (GTDB taxonomy): domain Bacteria; phylum Bacteroidota; class Bacteroidia; order Bacteroidales; genus CAYVTV01. Next base: position 26,346 of record CAZLXM010000006.1, on the reverse strand, counting down.
GAATTTACATTGCCACATAAATTACATTCACTTTCATTTCGATTGGCATGATGAACTTTTGATTTAAAATACATGATGGAATCAACCGGATTACCATTATAAATAAGAAAACCACCTTTATCAAGAATTAGCAGTTTATCAAACATTTTAAAAAGATAAGATGATGGTTGATGGATAACAACAAATACCAGTTTACCCTTTAGTGTTAGCTCTTTTAACAGGTCCATTATATTTTCACTATCGAGACTTGAAAGCCCGGAAGTTGGTTCATCCAGAAAAAGGACAGCAGGTTCCCTTATTAATTCAAGAGATATATTTAACCTTTTTCTTTGTCCTCCGCTTATTTTCTTGTTTAAAGAAGACCCTACCTGAATGTCTTTTATATCATAAAGTCCAAGGTTACGTAATACTTTAACTACCATTTCATGTAGCTGATCCGATGAGTATTCACTGAAACAAAGTTTGGCATTATAATATAAATTTTGAAAAACAGTTAATTCCTCAATTAACAAATCATCCTGTGATACATAACCAATGAGGCCTTTAATTCTTTCATCACCTGAATTAATATCGATTCCGTTTATTAGAACTTTTCCTGATGAAGGAGGGACAGAGCCATTAAGCACACTTAACAATGTGGATTTTCCGGTTCCGCTGGCCCCCATTATGCCTACAAGTCTGCCGGATATCTCTGAAAAATTAATTTGATGTAAACCTTGAACTCCCGATTTAAATTTGTAGTCTATATCCTTTACTTCAAAAATTATCCTGGATTTTATTCTGTCATCAGTAAATCTGCTTATTACATCACTATAATAAACAGGTTTGATTTGTTGATTTCTTACTGATGACCCATAATTGAAAAGGCTTACTTTATTCTCTTCAAGAAGCTGCCCGTTCAAATACATTTCATTATCGCCAAGATACTTAATGAAGTACATATTTGTCAAAGGCACTCTCAAAATTCTGATCTGACCAATCATTCCGGCTGATTTTAAATGCCTTATCTTCAATTTTTCATAATATATACTTTCCCTTGAATCAATAATAATAATATTCTCAGAATCAGGAATGTCATCAAAAGGAAAAAGAACAAAGTTTTTAATTCTGCCAAACTCTTCTACAGGAATATGAAATGTATCAGAGACAGTTTTAATAAATTCCATCTCCTGATTAGACATTTTTTTGCTGTCAGATTTAATAAATTCAAGTAACCTGATTAGCACAATGATCTTTTGTGACTGGATTAATTCTTCATTTATTTCTGTACATATTTTCAAAACTTTTACTGAACTGGCTGAAATAATACTTTTCCTTGCATCAATTTGTTTTTGTTTTTCCTGATGCATTTCATAATACATATCGAAGGCTTTCAGATATTCTTCTACCAGTTCGGAATTGAGTTGCCTTTTTAAAAATGATTCTACTACAATTCGTCTGTCTTTACGGTTGCTTTTTGGCCTTGCAATAATGGCAAAAAGCTGCATTAAGGCTTTCAGTATCTGCTCGCTCATTAAAATGGTATCAATTGTCGCAGAATTTTACGTAAAATGTGAGGAATATGTTATAGCTGTAGATCGAAAACAGCTCTAAACTTAAAGACTGAACCTAACAGGATTATAAAGGGCCCTAAAAGCTTAAGGGATTCGGAATCAGTATTTCCAACTCTGACATCTTGGCATAAATATACCATGTGGCAGTTAATTTGCACTAATACGTGATAGATAAAAAATGTAGGAAATGAATATGAATAATTTAACAATTAAGGCACAGGAAGTAATACAAAATGCTTTTTCCATTGCAGGCGCAAAGAATAATCAGGCTGTGGAAAATGCCCATGTTTTAAAAGCACTTTTAAATCAGGATGATAACCTGTTTTCTTTTATAATAGTCAAATTTGGTGTAAATAAGCAAAATTTTGCTTTAGGAATTGACCGGATTATTTCGTCATTACCACAAGTTACCGGAGGTAATCAATATTTATCAAATAGCCTTTCAGAATCATTGAAGAAAGCTGAAATATTTTCAAAGGAGATGGGGGATGATTATATTTCAATTGAACATTTGCTTTTAGGGATCATCTCAGCCTCGGATCCTGCAGCTCAACTAATGAAGGATTTAGGTTTAACATTAAAAGAATTAAAAAAAGTTGTTTTAGAACTTAGAAAAGGATCAAAAGCCAGATCAGAAAATGCTGAAGATACTTTCCATGCTTTGGAAAGATATGCAGTGAATTTAAATGAAAAGGCAAAAGAGGGGAAATTAGACCCGGTTATTGGACGTGATGATGAAATAAGAAGGTTATTGCAAATTTTATCCCGCCGGACAAAAAACAACCCTATACTTATTGGAGAGCCGGGTGTGGGTAAAACCGCAATTGCTGAAGGACTTGCTCACCGGATTGTTGATGATGATGTTCCTGAAAATCTTAAAGACAGCAAGGTTTACTCACTTGATATGGGTGCACTGATAGCCGGCGCAAAGTATAAAGGTGAATTTGAGGAAAGATTAAAAGCTGTTATTCAGGAAGTTATTAATTCAGATGGCACAATTATACTTTTTATTGATGAAATACATACATTAGTTGGTGCTGGTAAAAGCGACGGTGCCATGGATGCCGCAAATATTCTCAAACCTGCTTTGGCCCGTGGTGATCTGAGGGCTATCGGAGCCACCACTCTCAATGAATATCAAAAATATTTTGAAAAAGATAAAGCCCTGGAAAGAAGATTTCAACCTGTTATGGTTGAAGAACCTGATGTTCACAGTTCCATAGCAATTCTGCGAGGATTGAAGGAAAGATATGAGAATCATCATAGAGTAAGGATAAAAGATGAAGCAATAATTGCGGCCGTTGAACTATCCAGAAGATATATTGCAGACCGTTTTTTACCTGATAAAGCAATCGACCTGATTGATGAGGCAGCATCCAGGCTGAGACTGGAAATGAATAGTGTTCCTGAAGTAATAGATGAAATTGAACGTAAGATAAAACAACTTGAAATTGAAAATGAAGCTATTAAAAGAGATGGTAAAAGTAAAAGGCTTGATGAAATTATGGTTGAGCTGGCAAATTACAGAGAAGAAAAATCAAGACTAACAGCAAAATGGCAGTCAGAAAAAAAGATAATTGAGAATATTCAGAATGAAAAGCAGCAGATCGAAGCTTTTAAATTTCAGGCACATGAGGCTGAAAGGGCAGGGGATTATGGAAAAGTTGCGGAATTAAGATACGGGAAAATAAGAGAAGCTGAAGCTAATCTGGAGAAGTATATGAATGAACTTAAAGAGACTCAGAAAGATTCAGCATTAATAAGGGAAGAAATTGGTGATGAGGATATTGCGGAAATAGTTTCAAAATGGACGGGAATACCGGTTGCAAAAATGCTTCAGACTGAAAAGGAAAAACTTTTAAACCTTGAAAAAGAATTGCATAAAAGAGTTGTTGGGCAGGATGAAGCAATTACTGCTGTTGCTGACTCTGTCCGAAGAAGCAGGGCAGGACTGCAGGATCCAAAAAGGCCGACAGGTTCTTTTATTTTCCTCGGAACTACAGGAGTAGGTAAAACAGAACTGGCAAAAGCACTTGCTGAATTTTTATTTGATGATGAATCATTATTAACCAGGATTGATATGTCCGAATACCAGGAAAAGCATAGCGTTTCAAGACTTATTGGGGCACCTCCGGGTTACGTGGGTTATGATGAAGGCGGACAATTAACTGAAGCTGTCAGGCATAAGCCTTATTCTGTTATATTGTTGGACGAAATCGAAAAAGCCCATCCGGATGTTTTCAATATTCTGCTTCAGGTATTAGATGACGGAAGGCTGACAGATAATAAAGGAAGAACTGTAAACTTCAGGAATACCATTATTATAATGACATCTAATATGGGTTCTTCACTAATTAATGAACGTTTTGAAAATTTTAATGGAAAGAACACAGAACTTGTTTTTGAAAGCACAAGGGAAGAAATACTTGATATGCTTAGAAAAACAATTCGTCCTGAATTTTTAAACAGAATTGATGAAATTATTATGTTCAGACCTTTAGAACAGGATCAAATACTTCAGATAGTTGAATTACAGTTTGATCAGATAAGAAATATGCTTCTAAAAAATGGTATAGACTTAAGAATAAAACAATCAGCCCTGGAATGGATTGCTGAAAAAGGATTTGACCCCCAGTTTGGAGCAAGGCCGGTTAAAAGAGTAATTCAAAAATTCTTGTTGAATGACTTATCAGAAAAGATTCTTACTGATGCAATAGACAAGAATAAACCCGTGATCATAACAGCCGGGACCAATAATAAACTGGAATTTGTGAATTAATCGCTAATACTTTGAATGGCATCCTCAATGGTGGGATAAATTTCAATTATTGTGTGTAATTGCAGGATCTTAAATAATTCCATTACATCTTCATTCAAATTGCATAATTTGAAAATGCCCTGATTATTCCTGGCAATTTTCAATAATGACAGGAATACACCAAATCCGGAACTGTCAATAAAGGTTACATTTTTCAGATCAAGGATCAAACTGGAACCCTGAGATGAGAATAACTCTTTGAGTTCTTCTTTAACTGGTTCAGCAATAATCGCATTTAATCTTATTGGCTGTTTGAAAGAAGAAACCTGTATACCATCAAAATTATCAGTTTTAATCATGTTGCAAGGCTTTGTAATAAAGTAGTTTTATTTTCTGTTAATTCTTTTACTGCAATATTGCTTTCCTGAATAAAAAAGTCAATATATCCCTGATACTTTTCGGGATTATTTTTATTTTTTGCCACTAATTCAAATTCCTTAAGTTTTTCTGATAATACCTGCATACCAACAATAGCAACCGAAGATTTAGCTTTATGAGCAAGCTGGCTTAGGGTTTCATGGTCTGTTTCCCGGCCCGCTTTTTTCATTTCATCAATTATTTCATTAATCTGAACAATAAACAGATCTATCATTTCCACCATTGTCAGCTTATCACCGTTACATATTTCAGTTAAATACTTTAAATCAGTTTTCATCAGAAAATAATTGTGTTATATCATTGTTAATCAAGCCGTTCCGAGGCAGCCCAAAATAGTTTCATTTTCTTGTTATGAACGATAGTATACAGGGCTTTCATCGGCGTTAATTAAAATTTCATAATTCAGAAATAAATCAGTGCAAATTAATCAAAATATTTGGAAAAAAGCATTACTAAGTTTTTATGATTTCAACATTTTTTTAAAAAAATAATATTATAAAGTAAATTCATTTTTATTTAATAAGAAATAAAGATCAAATATTCATACTTAATATATACATCTCTTCCTAAAATAAAAATTCAAAAAAAATAAAATAATGTTTGATAAGCTACAATAGAAATTTTATGAGACAAAAAAACTATGTATATTTACCATGCTGATATGATTAGATAACTGTTATATCCTCATAATTACAATGAAATATTTATTTATTGGATAAATATCTTTAATTCTGTTTGTTTGATATACACGTATTAATGTGTAATAAAAACTTCAGGGGATTAAAGATATTTTTTCCCGGGAGGCAAAGTATCAGGTTATTTTGAGATAAAATAATAATAAAATAACAAACTAAAATATTTTTTTGTGAAGAATACTATTTTTTATGACATCCACAAGGCCCTAAATGCTAAAATTGTACCTTTTGCAGGCTTTAATATGCCTGTGGAATATTCAGGCTTAGTAGATGAACATTTGACAGTAAGAAATAAAGCCGGAATTTTTGATGTTTCCCATATGGGTGAATTCATGGTTAAAGGTAAAGCTGCTAAAGACTTTCTACAGAGGGTTACATGTAACGATATTGGCCGGTTGACAGAAGGTAAAATACAATATACATGTTTTATTAATGAAAGGGGAGGTATCATAGATGATTTGCTGATATATTATTTTGGTGATGACAAATATCTTTTGGTTGTAAATGCTTCAAATACTGAGAAAGATTGGAAATGGCTGACGGAACATAATATTACAAATGCTGTTTTAGAAAATCTTTCTGACAGTATTTCCCAGATTGCTGTTCAGGGGCCTTTATCGGCTGATATTCTTCAGCCATTAACCGGCACAGGTCTTTCGGTTATGGAAAGTTTTAATTTTGTTACTTCCTCTTTTGCCGGCATTAATGATGTTATAATCAGTAAAACCGGTTACACAGGTTCAGACGGCTTTGAATTATATTTTTATAATCAACATGGAATTAAAATATGGAACAGCATCATGGAAAGTGGTAAAAGCTTCGGGCTTAAACCGGCAGGACTTGGAGCAAGAGATACATTACGGCTCGAAGCAGGTTTATGCCTTTATGGGAATGATATTGATGATACAACTTCCCCCCTGGAAGCAGGATTAGGATGGATAACAAAGTTTACTGAGGGGAATAATTTTATAGGCAGGGAAGTTCTTGAAATTCAGAAAAAAAACGGTATTTCTAAAAAATTGATCGGTTTTAAAATGATAGACAGAGGTATTCCAAGGCATGATTATGAAATATATGATGAGACGGAAAAAAGGATTGGCAGCGTTACTTCCGGCACCATGTCACCTTTGACCAAAGAAGGTATAGGAATGGCCTATGTAAATATTGAAGATTCTTCCACGGGAAGGGAGATTTTTATCAAAATAAGGAATAACATGTTAAAGGCCGAGGTAGTTCAACTTCCTTTTTATAAAAGAGATTGATATTTTATGAGTAAAAGAAAAATAGAAGTATGTCTTTCTCCCGCACTCTATGAGTTTTTTGAAAATAAAGAAGCCATTGTCATAATAGTTGATATTTTAAGAGCCTCATCGGCTATATGTACAGCTTTTATGAATGGAGTTAAAAGGATTATTCCTGTTGCCACTCTTGAAGAAGCCAGGAACTTTAAAGATCAGGGATATCTTGTTGCTGCTGAGAGAGATGGAGTTGTTAGGGATTTTGCTGATTTTGGAAATTCACCTTTCAATTTTACCAGTGAAAGGGTTAAAGGAAAAGATATTGTTTATAGCACTACAAATGGTACCCAGGCGATCAATCTTGCTGCATCTTCTTACAAGGTACTGGTTGGCTCATTTTTAAATTTTAAGGCTATAAATGATTTTGTGATCCGTGAAAACAGGGATCTGTTAATATTATGTGCAGGCTGGAAAAATAAATTTAATCTGGAAGATACCGTTTATGCCGGGGCCATCACAGACTATCTTTTAAAAAATAATTTTTTTCATACTATATGCGATTCTGCTCTTGCAGCACAGGACCTATGGAGCATTGCAAAAAATAATCTTACCGGATATATTGAAAAAGCTGCTCAACGGCATCGCCTAAAAAAAAATGGGCTCGATGATGTTTTGGATTATTGTCATTCTTTTGACCTGACGGGTGTAATACCCGTTTTAGAAGAAAACTATCTTGTTAAGACTGTATTAGATGTGAAAGAAAAAAATAATTAACAAAAGCATTTATTTATTAACCAAGGCGAAAATTGTTGTCCATAGTTACCAATAAATTTTTAATTTAGCAGCTTATTTTTATCCATATTATTTAATTTTTACTAAATCAATCTTTTATTGTGAAAAAATATAATTTTTATTCGGGGCCTTCTATTTTGCCGCAGTATACATTTGAAAACACAGCAAAAGCTGTTCTGAATTTCAATGATACCGGTTTGTCAATTATGGAAATTTCACACCGGAGCAAAGAGTTTATGGCTATTATGCAGGAGGCAACAGACCTTTTTAAAGAATTGCTTGCCGTCCCTCAGGGTTATTCGGTATTGTTTCTACAAGGGGGGGCCAGTCTGCAGTTTGCCATGGTCCCTTTAAATTACTTTAATAAAAAAGCAGCATATCTTGATACAGGAGAATGGGCATCAAAAGCAATAAAAGAAGCAAAACTTTTTGGTGAAACAGTAGTGGTAGCTTCCTCAAAAGATAAGTTGTATTCATATATTCCCAAAGGATGGGCCATACCTGAAGATGCAGATTATTTCCATATAACAAGTAATAATACTATTTATGGCACTGAAATAAAAGAAGATATTGATTGCAAAGTACCTCTTATTGCAGATATGTCCTCTGATATATTTAGCAGGCCCCTGGATGTTTCAAAATACGCCCTAATTTATGGCGGGGCACAAAAAAACCTGGGCCCGGCAGGTGTTGCTTTTGTAATTGTAAAAAATGAAACATTGGGGAAAGTAGACAGAATTATACCAACAATGCTTAATTATAAAACGCATATAGATAAAGAATCTATGTTCAATACACCTCCATGCCTGGCAGTTTATGCTGTATTGCAAACTCTGAAATGGTACAAACAATTAGGGGGCGTTGAAACCATAAATAAGATAAATATCCGGAAAGCTGATATTTTATATGCTGAAATTGAAAGGAATAAAGCCTTCAAACCTACGGTAATCAATTCTGAAGATCGGTCCATTATGAATGTCACTTTTATAATGAGTGATAATTATAAAGATAAGGATACTGATTTTCTTGATCTTTGCTCCAAAAGAGGTATTGTGGGGATAAAAGGGCACAGGTCAGTAGGCGGTTTCCGTGCAGCACTTTATAATGCAATGACAGAGGAGGGTGTTAAAGCATTAGTTGAAGTAATGAAAGAATTTGAAAAAAAACTTTGAAATTAAGAAAATGAAAAAAGTATTGGTCGCTACTGAAAAGCCTTTTTCAAAAGCTGCAGTAAATAATATTAAAGCCGTTATTGAACAGGCAGGTTTTAGTTTTGTATTACTTGAAAAATATACAGATAAGAATGATTTATTAAATGCAGTTAAAGATGTGAATGCATTAATTATCAGATCAGATAAGGTGGATAAACAAGTTTTCGAATCAGTAAATAACCTGGAAATTGTTGTAAGGGCTGGAGCAGGATACGATAATATTGATTTAAAGGAAGCTTCAAATCATAATGTTATTGCAATGAACACTCCCGGTCAAAACTCAAATGCCGTTGCCGAACTGGCTGTAGGTATGATGCTATATCTTAATCGTCACGGTTTTAACGGTACAACCGGTAGTGAGTTAAGAGGTAAAACAATTGGCATATTTGCATATGGATATGTAGGACGGCTTATGGCATCCATAACTAAAGGGTTCGGGATGAAAGTGCATGCATATGACCCGTTCATTGACCAGGTTATTATGGAACATGATGGCATTTATGTTGAGAAAAAAGAGGAAGATCTTTATAGTAAATGCCAATATATTTCATTGCATACCCCTTTGAGCGAGGTAACCAGAGAATCGGTAAATTATAAACTTATGGGCCTTATGCCTGCGGGTGCTACATTGATTAATACTGCACGAAAGGAAATAATCCATGAACCTTCATTATTAAAAATGTTTGAAGAAAGAAATGATTTTCGATATATCTCCGATGTCGCTCCCGATTGTAAGCAGCAAATTATTGAAAAATATGAAGGAAGATTTTTCTTCACCCCCAAAAAAGCAGGGGCACAAACTGAAGAAGCAAATAACAATGCCGGAATTGCTGCTGCCCGGCAAATTATATCTTTTTTTAATACAGGAGATACTACTTTTCAGGTGAATAAGTAGAAATAGCTCATAATTTATTTTCTAAGTAGTTATAATATGGCTATAATTAAACCTTTTAAAGGTTACAGACCACAGAAGGAACTCGTTGCACAAATTGCTTCAAGGCCTTATGATGTGCTTGATTCTGAAGAAGCAAGGGAAGAAGTAAGATCAAATCCCCATTCTTTCCTTCATGTTGTTAAAGCTGAAGTCAACCTGCCGGAAGATGTCGATATCCATTCAATGCAGGTATATCAGAAGGCTAAAAATATACTCAACAAACTGATCAAAGAAAAAATATTTACTGTTGATAATGATGAGTATTATTATGTTTATGCACAAACAATGGCTGGAAAAACCCAATATGGCCTTGTTGCATGTGCTTCAATAGAAGATTATATTAATGGTGTAATCCGAAAACATGAGCTTACCAGATTTGATAAAGAAGAAGACAGGATGAACCATATAAGGGTTACTAACTTTAATTGTGAACCTGTCTTTTTCGCATATCCTGATAATTTTCAAATAGATGAGATAATTTCCGGTATTGTTAAAAATAAGCCTGAGTATGATTTTAATACTAATGATGATATTGGTCATCATTTTTGGATAATAAAGGATAAGGCCGTAATAAATGAGATAACCCGTATCTTTAGCGAAGAAATACCTTTTACATATGTAGCAGACGGGCATCATAGAACTGCAGCCGCTGCTCATGTGGGAATGGAAAGAAAAGCCAATAATCCTTCACATACAGGTGAGGAAGAGTATAACTTTTTTATGGCAGTTCATTTTCCCGAAAGTCAATTATCAATAATTGATTACAACAGACTTGTTAAAGATCTGAATGGAATGAGTGCTGAAGAATTTATCAGGCAACTGGAAAAAAATTTTCATATTGAGTTTAAAGGAAAAGATATTTATAAACCGGCTAAAATTCATAACTTTAGCCTGTATATTGAAGATAACTGGTATTCGCTTAGTTTGAAAGAAGAATTATGTATTAATGATCATGATCCTATTCTTTGTCTTGATGTTACTATTCTTTCAGAATATATTTTAACACCATTGCTTGATATTAAAGATCTTAGGAAGTCGAACAGAATTGATTTTGTAGGAGGTATAAGAGGATTGGGTGAGCTAAAGAAAAGAGTTGACAGCGGGGAAATGAAAGCAGCATTTGCCTTATATCCGGTAAGTATGAAACAACTTATGAATATTGCTGATACAGGAAATATTATGCCTCCCAAAACAACCTGGTTCGAACCTAAACTACGCAGCGGACTTGTTATTCATTCACTGGATTAATTTTACTGTTATAGAAAATATATTTGAATCCTGTTGTAAGTAATATTAATGATTTATTAAAAAGTCTTCCTTCAGGTATTACTTTGGTAGCCGTGACAAAGACTGTGCCGGTTGATATTATCAGCGAGGTTTATCAATCTGGATATAAGGTTTTTGGAGAAAATAAAGTACAGGAATTAATTTCAAAAAGCCCTGAATTGCCAGAAGATATTGAATGGCATATGATCGGGCACCTTCAGAGTAACAAGGTAAAGTATATTGCACCTTTCATAGAAATGATACATTCGGTTGACAGTCTGAAAATCCTTCGTGAAATAAATAAAGAAGCCAGAAAAAATAATAGAAATATTAAGTGCCTGCTTCAAATGTATATTGCAACTGAAGAAAGTAAATATGGTTTGTCACTTGAAGAAGCAGAAAATCTGCTTTCTTCCGGTGAATACAGGTCATTTTCCAATATCTCAATAAATGGCTTGATGGCTATGGCTTCCTTCACATCTGATATGGAACAGGTAAGGCAGGAATTTAAAGTACTTACAAATTATTTTAATCATATAAAAAATAAATATTTTCCTCATTCTGAGTATTTTAAGGAAAAATCAATAGGAATGACCGGCGATTATAAAATCGCAATTGAAGAAGGTGCTACCATAATTCGTATAGGAAGTCTTATATTTGGTGAAAGAATAAAACATAACTAAAATATTTTTTATGGCAAATCTTTCCGTTACTTATGCCGGGCTTAAACTACGTAATCCATTTATTATAAGTAGTTCAGGACTTACAAATAGTGTTGATAAAATCAGAAAGTTTGATCAGCTTGGTGCCGGCGCCATAGTTTTAAAATCACTATTTGAAGAACAAATAACCCACGAAACCGGAAGGCTGCTTGAAGGAACCGATTATCCGGAAGCTCTGGACTATGTTCGTCACTATTCAAGAAGTAATTCACTTACTGAGTATCTTAATTTAGTGAAAGATGCAAAAAAAGCAGTCAAAATTCCCGTTATTGCCAGTATTAACTGTATTTCGGCAAGTGAATGGATGAAGTTTGCATCAAAAATTCAGGAAGCAGGAGCCGATGCAATTGAATTAAATGCTTATATCCTTCCTGTTGACGTTAATAAAAGCTCAGCCGATTACGAAAAAATTTATCTTGACCTGATCAGCGGGATCAGAAAAATAGTATCAATACCGGTTATCATTAAAATCGGGCCTAATTTTACCAATCTGACTAATATGGTAAATAACCTGTATTACCGGAAAGTCAATGCTGTTGTTTTATTTAATCGCTATTATGAACCGGATATTAATCTGAATGATATGACTTTTGGTTCCTCTGAAGTTTTTAGTTCACCCTCAGATATTAGAAATACTTTAAGATGGATAGGAATAATATCCAGCACTGTTGAAGAAATAGATATTGCAGCATCTACTGGAATACATTCATGGGAGGCTGCAGTTAAGCTTATCCTCGCCGGAGCTAAAGCAACTCAGGTTTGTTCCGTACTTTATAAAAAAGGGCCGGAATATCTGACCGAAATGATTGATAAATTTGAAGAGTGGATGATCCAGAACAAGTATACTTCAGTGGATGAATTTAAAGGGAAAATGAATTATATAAACATCCCGGACCCTGCAGTTTATGAAAGAGCTCAATTTATGAAATACTTTTCTTCACAACATTAATAGTCGTCAATGGCATTAAGTGAATAAACCAGCTCAAGTAACAATTTTATTTTACATTCATTGGATGAGGTTTGAGCTTTATGTTTTATGAGTTCTGCAAGTTTCTTTTTTTCATTAATATCAAGGTTGTGAATATTTTCTTCAATGACACTATATGCTTCAATAGCTACCTCAATTTCTTCGGATAATGCAAGGTCAACAAAGAGTGTTAAATATGGGGAAAAATCTAATCCGTTTTGCCAACAGGAAGCAACAAGTAACCGCAAATTGGGATTTCCTTTGAATGAGTTAAGTGATTCGGCAATAAGCGGAACTACTCCAGGTTCTTTAAGGTCATTCAACACCCTTATGGCAGAATTAACAATGGTTTCCGAAGTGTTTTCAGATATTAATGAAAGAAGCTCAGGAAAAATATCAATATTCCCATGTATTCGTATATCTTCAATTGCTGAAAGAATAGTATCTTCCTTTCCGGATTTCAATCCTGCCAAAATTGCATTGTTCCTGATATGTTTTGAATCCATCATAAATTATTGTTTACAATGCTTAAGCAAATATGTTTCAGCTTCAATTAAACCCTGCTTTTTTGCCATTTCAAAATAAAAACAGGCTTCTTCAATGTTGTTTAAGTTGAGGGTGGCAATTCCCTTCTTAAGATAAGCTTGTGGATTGAGGGGATTTATGTCCAGGGACATTCCAAAATCATTAGCTGCAGATTTATATGTTTTTGTTCTAAGAAATGTTTCACCTCTGGCCTCATAATATTCAGGTAAACTCTGTTCATATTGCAGGGCTTTATGAAAACAGTCAAGAGCACCAAAATACTTTTGATTGGCAAAATGAATTTTACCAAATTCATACCATATTGAATGATCTTCAGGGAAATAAGTCAAATAAAAATTCATATCGCTTATTGCATCATCATATAAGCCATTTAAATTCCTTACAATTGCCCTTTGCGGATAAATATGAATTTTATATGGGTCATCTTTCAAAACAAAGTCAAAATCTTCCAATGCCTGCTTATATCGTTCCAATTTAACGTTAATATCCGCTCTCTTAAGTATTAATCCTGCATTTCTTCTGTCACCCTCTATAGCCTTGCTAATGTCTTCAAGGGCCATTCTGTAATTATTCATGTTTAAATAAACACTTGATCTTTTCGCATATAAAGGTGATTTACGATATGCTTTTGGAAGGTTGTTATTTATAAATGTTAAGGCTTCGGGATAATTTTCTGTATTTAGCAGATAGTCAGCTTCTGCCAACGCAGCATCAAAGGAAGAATAATATTTTTCGTCTTTCCAAAATTCTTTCCATTCAATAGATTTTTCAACTTTTTGAAAATCTTTATCCAACAATATTTTTTTCTCGGGTTCTTTATATTTAGAATTTAAATTAATTGAAAGGTATTCAAGGGTTTTTTCAACATTTCCCATTCTGGCATAGGTCTTTGAAATCCAATAAGAAGCAAAGCCCTTATCTTTTTTTTCAGCTTTCATGAATTCCTGGACCGCTTTTTCATTCTGCCCGGTTTCCAGAAATGATTTTCCTGCTAACAGGCAAATTGAAGGATAATTTTTCAGTTCTTCCTGTGAAGCATTAAAATATATAATTGCAGAATCATATTCCTGCTTTTCCCATGAAACAATACCTTTTAACAGATTATTGTCGGGTAGCGTTTGGGCCTGAATGTAAATTATATTTAAAATCAGGCAGAATAAAAATAAATTTCGTTGCATTAATCTGGATTTATAACTGCACCTTTTTCCGAATAGACATAAACAAATCCTGTAATGTTACGAGGCTCAACCCCGGTTAAACGCTTCTCATAAACATCACATATATAATAGTATACACCTTGAGAAACAAGATCATTAGTGTCTTTATGCTTTCCATCCCAGTTTATCAGAGGATCATCTGTTTCATAAACTAATTGCCCCCATCGATTATATATTTTAAGATCAATATATTCTACTTCCTGGAATTCAAAAGGCCTTAAAATATCGTTTATACCATCTCCATTTGGACTAAATACATTTGGGATCTGATATGAAAAACATTCATCAACACAAATAACAGGGGAGGGAATGCTTTCATTTTCAAATGAATCTATTGCAGTGACGTAATAGCAGCCGGCAAGGGCCCCAACAGGGTAATGAAGATAAGTGGTATCTTCCGGATTCAAAGTACTATCAATCAATTCGGGCTGCATATCCAATTCGGGCCAATAATATATATAATATTTTACTACATCATCAGCACATAGATTATTCGGATTTGTCCATATCAACCTGTTAAACATACTGTCACAAATAGAATAAACCATTAGTTGCGGAGGACATGGAGGAAAAGTATCCTGAGGTGTGGCACAAACTCTGTGTGATAAATTTTCCGTAAAGTATTCAATTCCATTATCTGTCCTTTTTCCTTTTGCTTTTATATAATAACAATATTCCATATTATTTGTCAGATTTTTATCTGAATATTCTGAAACAGTGGTTACATCAAGCGAATCATAGACACCATTTAATGAATGGGAACGGTATATTACATATTCATAATTAATCCATGGGACGTTATTTTTAAACTTCAGGTCTAACTGATTTGCTAACCCGGTAATTTCCGGATAAAGGGTAGATGCTATTTCCGCATTTCCAATCATAAAGCGGTTTCCGGGTTCATTATTATATAACTCCACTGAATAAGAATAAGGATATCGAAGCGTATTGATACCTGAATCCAGATATGTTGTATCATTCAGGTCAGTTGTCGGAATGCCGGTAATCAGGCCCATATTATGGCCCCATAAGTCTTCACCCCTGTACACAAGATATTCATAAGGCCCTTTAGCTACTTGTGTATCAATGTCTTTTGGCTTAATCCATGAAATAAAAACGGAGCCATTTACCGGATCATGGTTACTTACAGAGGCATTAAGCAGGGAAGGTAATCCCGGACTTAGTGTGGAACACACTTCTTCAGAAGGATAACTTTCTGAACCATCAGGAAATACAGCAACTATTCTATAGCAATATTCGGTACTTTGAAGCAGTCCGGCTCCGTTATTATTATCATTAAAAACAGTATCATTTATCGAATTAACGGAACCGGCTTTAATAAATCCGGTGTTTGCAGGTAAACCATATGTACAGGAATCTATAATGTAGCTTGAAGGGCCTTCTTTTCGATAAATATTATAACCAACAACATTATCACAACGGCTTTTATCCCATGAAACCCTGATGGAAGCAGATCCAGGCAATAGCTGTGGATTTTCGGGGGCAGGTCCAAGCACATTTATCTGCATATTATCAATTGCAACCAGAACAAATTCCGAATTTGTATCTTCTGTTTTAACTATTAAAGTGTAAGGTTGAGACCTTACATGATCACATGTAGTTTGCCAGCTAAATCCGGTTACCAGTTTACCCGGTTTACTATGGATTATGCTGTCTGTTGCAGGATTTACACTGACGCCATAAGGTCCGCCGGTAAGAAAATGCACCATATTATCCTGATCAGGATCAGTACTTACTATATCGTAATTAATCAATTTTCCGGCCTCGACACATAAACCTGGAAGAGAATCATTCAAAGGGGGATTATTAGTAGTTCTGAATACCTCTATTTGCATATCCCTCACAATATTTCCTATTTTAACTCCTTTTCGCCATTCTTCAATATTCATGGCTATATTATAGATTCCGGTATCGGTTGGCGTATTCCATACGAGATCCCCGGAAAAAGGATCTACATATAATGTATCGCTTGCATCGGGTAAAGAATAATTTGCAATAGGTTTACCATTGTATTCCGTACAAACAGATAAACTATAAGAAATGCTGTCACCATCAGAATCAAAAGCTGCAGGATTATGAATGAATTTCTGACCAAGGGCAGCTTTGTCATAAGGAGGGTTCATCAGGACCGGAGTACTGTTTTTGCCAATTTGAGGGTTTATGGTAATAATGGTTTTTACTGAAAAATATACATTTACCGAATTCGGTATGTTTTTTACCCCGAAATTTCTATTAGGATCTTGTACAACTATCTGGTATGTCCCGGGTCCGGGATAAGTATGTTGGGCTTTATAAATATTTTTTCTGTAAAAGTTCGGTAATTGCATAAGATCAACTCTGGGAGCAACAGAAGTTGAATTATCTCCCCAATTTACATCCAGCTGATTACGGTCTGCTGCACTGAGTGTGTAGGTATAAGTGGTGATAGTTATCTCATAAGTTAATTCACTTATTTGCTTTAAAGTTATTTCTCCCGCACGATTATGTGTTGCAAATGCCCCGGGTAAAAAAGCATAAAAAAGCAGTAAAATAAATTGCAGTTTATATATTATAGCTAAGCACTTACTCATTTAAACTGATCTCCTTTTCAGTATTTATGATATTAAAACGATGCCCTGTTTGCTTTCCCATATAGTTAATTATCACAAGATTTGTTTGATCTTCATAAATATCCAGAAAAATCGTGTTAACAAGAAATACACTATCAATTTTTAACAAATTTCCTGCCGAAAAATAGAGCCAGATAGCTTCTTCATTAAATTCATTTCCTTCATATGACAGATTAAAAGTATCTTTTTTACTCAGGTAAACAAACATGTTATCAAACAAATATTTAAGAATTATCTCGGAATAAATGGAATCTCCAATATTCTCAAGAGGGATTTCAACATTATAATTATGATATATTGCTAATTGTAAATCATCTTTGAATAATTTTACAGCCACAAGGCTTGTTTCTCCGGTAAATTCAAAATTTGATACAGATACATGAATTGGATGGGCGTATACATTAAAAAAACAAATAAACGCTAAAATACCAGTAAATATATCCTTTATCCTCACTTAAATTGTTTTTAACAAAATTACAATAAAATACATTTAATTACTAGCTAAAAAATAAATAATACTAAACGCATTACTTGTCTCCATTTTGATTTATCTATAATAATGGATTTAGGCCACTTATTAATTTGCTCAATAAATTATTAGTTTATATCTTTGAGTATAGAATTTTTATCCTGTATGAATATGTTAATCGAACTCTTCGCGTTTCTGTATACATAAAAACACAATCAATTTAGTTTCCAATTTAATAAGACCAGGAAACTGGTCTTTTTTATTTTTATTAAATGATGAAAAAATTAATTATAAGCGATTTGGATGCTCAAAGACTAAGAGAGCGAATTATGAACATCAAAGAGAAAACCGGAAAATTAAATCCTGAGCTTGAGACTTTATTTACAGAACTGGAAAGGGCAAAAATCATTGATTCGGCGTCAATTCCGAATGATGTGGTTACTATGCATACGAAAGTTAAAATCAAACTTTCCAATAACGAAAAACCAATGGAGTTTCAAATAGTATATCCGGAAGAAGCTGATATTAAGAATAAAAAAATCTCTATTTTTGCTCCGGTTGCAACTGCCTTACTGGGTTATAAAAAAGGAGACCGGATAAAATGGAAAGTCCCTTCAGGTGAGGTGCTGATAACTATTGAAGATATTTTATTTCAACCGGAAACCGGTGATGAGACTAATTTATAATTATGTTGCTGTAATATATTATTACATCCTTTTTAAAGCTTTAGCATAATGTTCTTTAATTTCCAGTATCCTTTCATGAGTATCTTTCCTGTCAAAAATTCTGACCATATCTGTCAGGCCTTCAGTTGTATAAAAATAACAAAGTGCCGCATCAAATAAATTATTAGAGATATTATTCTTTACGTTCAGGGTTATTTCCTTAAATTCTTTCCAGGTAAGATACCTTTCCAAAGGAAAATAATATTTTGATTCTTCCTGTAAATTTTTATAAACAGAGTTTTCCAATTTTTCAAGGAAAAATGTCTTTTGGACCGAGAATAATACATTTCTGTCAATATTCCTGCCAGCATGCAATTCAATACCATTTTCTATAAATTTTTTCTGGATTTTAACTAAACCCGTAAAACAATCCAGGTTTTTAATTCTTATTGCATAATAACGGCTTCTTCCTGCATCAATCACGGCTGTTGTGCCATCACATTGATGGTCTCCCTCATTTCGGATCTTTTTCAAAATTCGATCGAGAAAAATATTATCATATTTCCTGGCAAGAATGACAAATACTGACATCGGTTTAATATCAACGGGAATATGAGCACTGTAATATCCCGGAAAAGGCTCATAATTCTCCAAAACCAGGGTATTCGGAAGAATGTTATGGACAATGGATTTAACCTTTTCTTCTTTTATTGTTTCTCCTCTGGTAATAAAGTATTTTATATCTATTTTCATGTAATATTGTTTTAATTAGTGTAAAGGTAATTTCAACCAGTTTTAAAAATTGATTTAATTTTTAATGCTAAAGAATAAACATGTCTTGCTTCGCTTATAATGCAAGTTAATGTAAAAAAAATAAAATAGATAAAAATTATTAGAAAAAATTCGGGAGAAAATAAATTTTACTCTTTAATCATGGTTAAAAGCATTTTAAAAGGCTTTTCAGCTTTTACCGCATGAGGAATGTTTGCAGGAAGGATAATGGAATCTCCGCTGTTTAATTTATATTCAGCTTTATTAATATATACAAGTGCCGCTCCGTCAATTATCTGTACCAAAGCATCAAATGGGGCCGAGTGCTCACTTAATTCCTGTCCTTTATCAAAGGCAAATAATGATATATTCCCTGCCGGCTTATGGATAACCCTTTTACTTACAATTCCATTTGAAGAATAAGAAACTTTGTTATTAAAACTAAATACTTCAGCGTGATTGATCTGATCGTCCATATAGATTTTTTAAAAATTTAATTGTTCAATTAATATACAGGCTACTAAATTACTAATTTTTTATTATGAAAATTTAAATTTGATAGTACAGGAGGTATTAACTGACTTTTTAAACTTTGAAAGGATGAAATGAATGCGGTAATAAATATTTAAATAGATTAAGCAGGTATTCTATTCATAATTTTAATAAAAGCATAAATTCTTTCTATATTTACCGCTTCCTTTATTGGGCATTAAATATTGTTTTTTAAGTAAATTTATTTAAAATAATTGCAGAAGATTATGCTTGATTTGTCTAAGCCCGATTTATCAGGTCAGTTAAAAAACAATCTGGAAGGGGATATTTTCACAAAAAGCTCTTATCGCCTGATGTATGCGACAGATGCATCAGTGTACAGAGAAATGCCCCTGGCAGTAGTGTATCCGCACTCAACAGAAGATATTAAGAAACTTATTTTAACAGCAGGAAAAAATAATCTTGTTCTTATACCCAGAGGGGCCGGAACTTCTCTCGCAGGACAGGTAGTGGGAGACGGGATTGTTGTTGATCTTTCCCGGTATCTTAACAAGGTTATTGAAATTAATGAAAAAGAAAGATGGGTAAAAGTTCAGCCAGGCGTTGTTTTAGATGAACTAAATCTTGAATTAAAAAAGAGAGGATTATTTTTTGCCCCCGAAACATCCACATCCAACAGATGCGTTATAGGGGGAATGATTGGTAATAACAGCAGTGGTTTACACTCAATCATTTATGGCACAACCCGTGAACATCTTAAGTCAGTTAAAGTAATTCTAAGTGATGGTTCTGAAGCAGAATTCGGAGAACTTAGCACAGAAGAATTTCAGGAAAAATGCCTTTTAAATAACCTGGAAGGACAGTTATACAGGTTCTTTCGTGATCTGTTATCAAAGTTTTCAAATATAGAAGAGATTGACAGAGAATTTCCTGATAAAAGGATTATTCGAAGGAATACCGGTTATGCACTTGATGAACTGTCTGATAACATGCTGTTTAGACCGAATAATAATAAACGTTTCAACATGTGCAAACTACTGGCAGGCTCAGAAGGCACTTTAGCATTTATTACTGAAGCCACACTAAATTTGATGCCTTTGCCACCCAAACACAAGGCTCTCGTTTGTGTGCATGTAAACAGCGTTATTGAGGCAATTAGGGCTAATCTTATAGTTCTTGAGTTTACACCCTCTGCGGTGGAGCTTATGGATAAAAAAATACTTGATTGCACTGCTGAAAATATTGAACAAAGGAAAAATCGCTTTTTTTTAAAAGGGGATCCCGGTGCAATTTTGATAGTTGAATTCATGAGCGATTCTATGGAAGAAATACTCGAGACTATATCTTCCATGGAACAAAAGTTAAAAAAGAAAAAGCTCGGATACCATTTTCCCGTAATAACAGGTGCAAATATTTCTAAAGTTTGGAATTTACGTAAATCGGGCCTGGGAGTTTTGTCAAATATGCCCGGAGATGCAAAACCTGTTTCAGTTATAGAAGATACTTCCGTACATCCGGAGTTTCTGGAGGATTATATACTTGAATTCAACAAGCTTTTAGAAAAGAATAAGCTCGATTGTGTTTATCATGCCCATATCTCTGTAGGTGAATTGCATCTGCGGCCCGTACTAAACCTTAAAGATGAAAAAGATATAGCAATTTTTCGAAGTATTGCGGAAGATACTGCCAGATTAGTTAAAAAATTTAAGGGCAGTTTAAGTGGAGAACATGGTGATGGAAGATTAAGAGGAGCATATATTCCTTTAATGTATAACTCTTCTATTTATCAATGGTTTAGAGATATTAAAAAAGTCTTTGACCCATCAGATGTTTTTAATAAAGGAAAAATAATTGATACACCGGAATCTCATACTTCATTAAGATATTTTCCAGGGCAAATAACCAGAGAGCTAAATACAATTTTAGATTTTTCTGCAACCGGCGGGATTCAGAGAGCAATAGAAAAATGTAATGGGAGTGGAGATTGCAGAAAGAGTGCAATAATGGGAGGAACTATGTGCCCCAGCTATATGGCAACAAAAGAAGAAGCCTATACCACACGGGCAAGGGCCAACCTGTTTAGGGAATTTCTCAGCCATTCAGCTAAGAAGAATCCATTTAATCACAAAGAAGTATTTGAGATAATGGATAACTGCCTTTCATGTAAAGGGTGCAAATCAGAATGCCCGTCAAATGTTGATATGACAAAACTGAAAGCAGAATTTCTTTACCAATATTATCAGAGTAATAATATTTCACTAAGAACCCGGCTAATAGCTAATATTTCATTTTTAAATAAAATTGGATCATTTTTCCCTTCACTATATAATCTTTTTATTACAAACAAAATCTTATCGCGCTTCCTTAAAAAAGTAATCGGATTTGCTACAGAAAGGTCCCTTCCAAAGTTATACAATGTCACTTTAAGAAGATGGGCTGCAAAAAATCTTCAAAGATTAAATTCCGGACTTCCGGCGGATGCTTCTCGAGTTTATCTTTTTGTTGATGAATTTACGAATTATAACGATACTGTAACGGGAATTAAGAGCATATTATTACTGAACAGATTAGGTTATAAGGTTTTGACAGTAAAGCATGCTGAAAGTGGAAGAACTTACTTATCAAAAGGTTTACTAATATCAGCCAGGCAAAAAGCAATAAAAAATATTGAGATCTTTAGTGAAATTATTAACGACTCTGAACCATTAATAGGAATAGAGCCCTCTGCTATTTTATCATTTCGTGATGAATATCCTGATCTTGTAAGAGGAGAACTTAAAGCAAAAGCTTTAAAATTGTCTCAAAATGCAATGCTGATTGAAGAATTTCTTGCCGATGAAGTGGATAAAGGTAAAATTAGCAGTCAATTGTTTACTCAGAAAACATTGCATATCAAATTACATGGACATTGCCATCAAAAAGCGATAGCAGGCACTTTTTCTTTAAAAAAAATATTGACAATTCCTGAAAACTATAGTGTTGAAGAGATCCCTTCCGGTTGCTGTGGAATGGCAGGGGCCTTTGGATATGAAAAAGAACATTATTTACTCTCAATGAAAGTTGGAGAACTAATTTTATTCCCGGAGATTAGAAAAACATCAGAAAACACTATAATTGCTGCACCTGGTACCAGCTGCAGGCACCAGATAAAAGATGGTACAGGCAGAACTGCTTTCCATCCGGTTGAAATTTTATATATGGCATTGAAGGAAAATCTGACTAATGAACTCTTTTGAGAATATAACCAAGTAATAATGAAAAAATTACAACTTAAAAAAAAGAAATTACCCTTATGGTTGAAAATTACTATAGGAATGGTATTTGGAATTATCTGGGGTTTAATTGCAACCGGAACAGGTTTGGAAGACTTTACAGCGAACTGGATAAAACCATGGGGAAATATTTTTATCAGAATGCTTAAACTGATAGCAGTACCTTTGATATTTTTAAGTCTGGTTAAAGGAATAACCAGTGTAACTGATATATCCAAACTTGGACGTATGGGCTTAAAGACATTGGGATTGTATGTTATTATGACAATTATTTCAGCAGTTCTGGGCCTTTTATTAGTTAATGCCCTAAAGCCAGGTACGTCATTTTCAGAAGATAAAAGAAATGATTTTTATTTCCAGTATCAAAATTCAGTCCAGGAGAAGGAGGAAGTAGCTGCCGACATAAAAAAAGGATCACCTCTGCAATTTATCGAAGATATGGTACCTGACAATATATTTAAAGCAGCAGGGGATAATTCAAAAATGTTGCAAATAATATTTTTTTCTATATTATTTTCCATATCAATGATCCTTATTGGAACAGAAAAGACCAAAGCAGTAAGTGACATAATTAATGGTTTGAATGAGGTCATTCTCAAAATAGTTGATATAATAATACTTTTTGCCCCTTTTGGTGTTTTTTCTCTTTTATCATCACTTATTACTGATTTTTCAGGTGATGTTGAATTATTTATTTCTGTTGGGAAATATGCATTATTGACCTTTTTTGGCATTATTTTTCTAATACTTACCCTATACCCTTTATTTTTAATTCTTTTTACAAAAGTAAAGGTGAAAGATTTTCTTCAGGCAATGCTACCAGCACAACTGGTTGCTTTTTCAACAAGTTCTTCTGCCGCAACTCTTCCTGTAACATTAAAACAATGTATTGACAAATTAAATATACCTTCCGGAATAGCAAATTTTGTTTTACCGGTTGGTGTGACCATTAATATGAATGGTACAGCCTTTTATCATGCTGTATCGGCTATATTTATAGCACAGGTTTTTGGACTTGACCTTACATTAAGTCAGCAAATAGCAATAATTTTAACAGCAACGCTTTCCTCAATAGGTGCCCCGGGTGTGCCGGGAGGGGGAGTTATAATGCTTGTTATCGTTCTTAGTGCTGCCGGTATCCCTGCATCCGGACTGGCACTGATATTAGGGATTGAGAGGCCTCTTGATATGATCCGTACAGTTGCAAATGTAACTGGTGATGCGGCAGTTGCCCTGATTATTGCATCAGATGAAACCAAAACCTGAATCACAGCGGATTGTTTCGGCCTGTAAACAAAAATTGTTAACTATTTAATACTCTTTAATTTAAGCTTTTTTAATTGGTTTCCATGTAATCCATCCATTAAACCATGACAGCCCGAAAAAGAGCAACATTATCAATGCAGATAATAAAATTGAAGCCCATATTCCCATTCCAATGATTAAAAAAGGTGCTGTTGCAGTTATAAAGCCCCCTCCAAAAAAGGGTTCGTATAACATTTGTTTAAAACCAAAAGCCTGGGCAGTATCAGTTTTATATTCCGGGTCTACCAGCCTGAGCAATAATAACCCAATAGCTGTTACACCAGTTTGCATACCAAATTCGGTTATCCCTCTTTCAAACCAGTTGTATGGAAGCATTCGCGGAGCGAGATATACAAGGCATATAAATACCCAGACAATACCAGTGATCATTAAAATTAAAAAAGGCCAGAAATTTGTAAGGAACAGATCTATCCGTAGAGTAGAAATAGCAGCCAGAACAAGTAAATCCAGAGATGCCCCAAGAATCCTGTCAAAGGTTTTTTTATCATAATAAATATCTATTTTAATATATTTTGAAATTAGTTGAACGATCATTCCCCCGATCATAGCAAGGGGAAAGAGCGGGAAACCTTCAAAGACCGGATGTATTTTTTTTATGGCATTAAGAATGATCCAGCCAATTAAAACAGCAATCGCTACAATGGAAAAATGAAAAGCTAAAGGTTCAACGGATTCTCCGGCAACGGTAGCGGTAGCAATAGAATGCCTGTCATTAATATTTTTAATTAACCCGCTTCTTTTGTATTCAGGAATACCTTTTGAAGCATCAATATATTTTGAATATCCTTTACGGGCAGCAATATTAATATAAATAATACCTCCAACAATAGCAGTAATAATTCCGACAGTTGCAGACATATAAGCCAGGGCAGATCCTGCCGGAAAATCTATTTTGTTAAAAACTTCTTCCATACCGGCAGCAGTTCCGTGTCCTCCGGAAAATCCAATCTCCAGTATAGTTCCAAAAACATGGGGAACATGAAATAAAGGAGTTAAAATAATTGCAGTAATTAAAAGGGCTACAAAATATTGTCCGGAACCAATAATAACTCCAAAGCAAAGCTGACTACCACCCTGAGACCATAGTTTTTTTATACCGGGAATCATTACCCCAAGAAAAAGAGTCGCAAATACAAGGTTGATTAAAACCCCGGGAATCTGTTGCCAAACCTTCATTACATAATCAGGAATAATGTTTAGCCCGAAAGGACCGGAGGCTAATCCAAGAAATCCTCCAATAATCGAAGCAGGAAGAAAAATTTTTTGAAAAATTTTAATATTAACACGTACTATTTTACCAAGTATCAAATATATACATAAGATGCATATACTAAAAAAAATTAAAAAAAGCTCACTCATAATTAAAATTCAAATCCTAAAAATATATAAAATGTGTAAAGAGCCTGCAATATAGAAAAAATGATAAAAATAAAATAAAAAAGAAACTAATAATTAAAATTACTTTCCTATTTGTATAATTAACCAGGAAAAGAGTTAAATAATCATTTTAAAAAGAGTTTCGTTAACACTTACAATTGTAAACATAAAATAAAAATAAATATAAAAATTTATATATATCTGATAACCAGTCTTTTAATTAAGACAATTAAAGTATATATTTAATAAATTAATGATGATTATATTAATTCATTGACAATATACTGTAAAATGATATATATTAAGCTGATATCCAGTTTATTAAACTACATTATATAAAGTATTAATTTAAAAAATATTTAATTTAATATTAATTAAGCTTAATATAGACAAGGGAGTTGTCATATTTAAAAATCATCATATAACAATTGATTAATCATTAATATTATAATTTATTTAGATCCTTCCCAAATTATTGATTTTAGTTTTACCACTTATAAATAGTATATATTTATTTTATTATTATCATTAAGTTTAATCGATTTACAAATGTGAATTAATATAATTAACATGTGTAACCGATTAAATTGTTACATTTGTATAAATTGTATTATTATGGAGAAACGATTACTTGAAATTTTAAAATATTATAACTATTCCTCTTCAACATTTGCTGAAAAATTAGGAGTTCAAAGATCCAGTATATCACATTTACTTAGTGGAAGAAATAAACCTAGTTTCGACTTTATTGCCCGGTTAACCGAAAAATTCCCAGAACTAAATATTGAATGGTTTATTAACGGAAAAGGAAACATGTTAAAAAAAATTAGTCCGGGATTTCAACAACAAACTCTTTTTAATTCCGATTATGATAGAACAAAACAAGAAACCAGGGTAATAGAAAAAGAGGGCCAAACCAATCAGGTTACAAATGTAAACATTCAAAATGCTTCAAATACTGATTCTGTTTTAAAAATTGTTTTATTCTATAAGGATCGTACCTGGCA
>CAZLXM010000005.1:51440-72272 GCA_964563105.1 uncultured Bacteroidaceae bacterium | reverse complement strand
GAAATGAATTTGTATTGGTAAAAACAAAATGACTTATTCACCAAACCCTAATTAATTAATCATTATGCGAAGAATTATTGTATTTCTAATTTTAGGATCATTTACAGTATTTAAAACATTATCACAAACAGAAGAGAAAAAGAATTTGCCGGAAAAAAAAGAAACCCGGACAGAAGAAAAAAATGATTTAACCCCGGATAAGGAAGTATTTACTCAAAGCGATACGATTTTTGCACATTCGGTTACTTTTAGTGACTCATCTGCATCTGAATACATAATTCATCTTTTGGGACTGGATAGCTTATGGAGGATATCCGGTGATACTATGAGACTTACATTGGTAAGGCTTATTGATCATTATAATGAGCCTTTTGACAGCGTCAGAAACCGATTAAAGAACTTTGACTATAAATCCATTGATCCGAAACTTCAAGAAATTATTAAAAAAGATACTATCCCTTTAATATGGCTTAATGATTCTACCTTTATACTTGATAACAAAATTTTGACCCGGCCTCCTTTCATTACTCAAAAGACTATAGTAATGAAAGCTATTGATACATCTATTTATGAATATGTGGATAGTATCCCTGCTTTAGAATCATTTGTTGATTCTATTCTGGAACAAAAAGATACTATTTCAGAAGTTCTTATTGATACTGTTTATCTTAAATCACTAAATATTCAGATGTACAATGTTTCCGACAAACAAATCACTCCTCCCCTGTTACCGCCAGATAGCAAAATATCTGTCAAGTTTCTTTCAGATTCCTCAAAAATAGTGATGTCTGAAACTTATGAGGTTATTATGGCAAATGAAGGGTCCCCTTTTTACATTATTCCCGGACAAGGTATGCCCGATTCATTACGTATTGCCGTAGATACATTGCTGGCTTATACAAACAAGCGGGACTCTATACTTTTATACATTAATGATATAGATGGAAATAGAACCCCTTTTTGGTTATCAACAGGAAAAGATGATTTATACAGATTTTGGGTTAAAAACTCAAAAAATGATTCAATAACAATTTGGATAGGAAACCCCGCCAAAGATGATCTTACCCTGGTTCTCGAAGAAGACATAGATTTAAGCAGGATTGAAAAAAAATCAGCTGATAATATACCAATAACAACACTAAAACCTTTAAGGACACTTGCGAAAGTAGAACCGCTAAAAACTATTCCGGTTTACTGGAAATTTGGATTAACAAGTTTATTTACATTAAATCAGACGCATCTTTCAAACTGGTCTAAAGGGGGAGAGAGCTCGCTGGCCAATTCCCTTGATATAAGCACCTTAGCAAATTATACGAACACAGAAGCAAAAACCAAATGGAATAATAACGCCAGATTAAGATACGGATCTATTTTTACTGACCAGAATGGATTAAGAAAAACTACCGATATGCTTGAATTTAATTCTCAATTCAACAAAAACCTGTTCAATAAAATAGATTTTAGCTCGGTCTTCTATATGAAACATCAAATTGCCAAAGGGTATAAATATCCCAATGACTCAGTTGTTGTTTCCAAATTTCTCAATCCGGGGACTTTTACCTTAGGTGTGGGTATGGAATACCTGCCGGACAAAAATAACAGCATAAACTTATCTATTCTTTCATATAAAAATACTTTTGTCCTTGATACAGCCAGAATAAATCAAAAAGCACATGGTATTGACCTGGATAAACGTGCCAAACAGGAGATGGGGGGCCAGTTATTAATTAAAAATATTTTGAAATTAAAAGAAGACCTGAATATTGTTAATACGATCCGTTTATTTACAAATTATTTCAATAAACCCGAAAACATAGATGTAGACTGGGAAATAGATTTGTCTAAACGTATTAATTGGTATTTTACTGTTCGGCTGAATCTCCATCTGATCTATGATGATGATGTTCTATTCCCCGTTTTGGATAAAAATAATGAACCTGTCCTTCTTCCGGATGGAAGTAAAAAGATGGAGCCAAAAATACAGTTTAAAGAAATGTTGGGATTAACTTTATCCTTTAAAATATAGAAAATCAATTCAACTGTTTCTCAATACTTTTAGATTTATCTGTAACACGAAGGCTTTTATAAAGATCATATAAATCTGCCATAATCAGTTTATCCTTAGGCTTTTTTTCGTATACTTTATCAAGCCAGCTTATTGCCGATTCAAAAGCACTGGCTGATTTTATTTTTTCTTCAAGGAACATTCTTTTATTTGTCAAAGCTCTGGCCTTTTCCTCAATATCAACACCAATATTATAGTAACAAGTAGCAATATTAACATATGATTTCAGCTCATCAGGAGCAATTGAAACAGCTTTTTCGTAAGCTTCAATAGCTTCGGTATAGTTCTCTGTTTTCTGTAAAATCAATCCTTTTGTATATGGAAGCATATATTGATCAGGGCTTTTTAAAGAAATACTGTCAAGAAACCCGATAGCTTTATCCGTTTCTCCCCTGTGAAATAACAGATCAACAAGCAGTAAGGCCATATCAACATTATTCCCATAATTTTCAACACCTTCAAGGAGTATATTCTCTGCCATGGCTGTATCTTTTTTACCAAGAAATAAAGTAAATAATAAATGGGTAGCATTAGGAGAATATTTTAAATTATGGAGAGTAGTAAAATATTCTATTGCCTTTTGTTTATCCTTAAGTTCATAAGAGGCCAGGGCTGCATTGTATATAAGACTGGTATCTGTAACAGCTGATAAAATAGAACTTTGAGAGATTTCAATTGATTGTTCAAAGGCTTTTAGGGCATCTTCATATTTTTTACTATTATAATTAGTTTCACCAAGTGCCCTTAAATCATTCGCCAGTAAAACATATTTTGGAGCAAGCTGTTTTTCCAGCCTTCCTCTTTTATCAAGTGAACGTGCTTTTTCAAAAGATTCATAAGCAACAAAAAGCTGGTCCGGATATAGTTCAGTTTTCTTTTTATCTTTCTTTTTAATTCCTTCCTGATAAGCATTTTGACATATCAATCCACGTGCATACCATGTCTTAGGCCATTTCTTATATACTTTATCCGTAATCATCTCCTCAATTACATTTTTAGCTTCTTCATATTGTGCAATCTCAATAAGATGAAAAACAGAAATAAGTTTGCCTCTTTGAATTGGTGCTAAAGCAGAGCATCCATATGAAATAAATACTAAAAAAATCAGTCTCTTCATTTAAGATAGAAAATAAATTACTTTTTTGATTGTTTAACAATAATATATCGCCAATATTAACATTCTTAAAAAACACACAAAACTATACCATGGATATAACTAAAACTGTAAATACAGAAACTTGTTGTGATAAATATCACTAAAAGTTTAAATCTCTGATATTTTATTCCCAACTATATGTACAAAGATAAAAAAGTTAAGATTGGAAAAATAGAAATTAAACAACAATAAATTGTATTATATCCGTTTTATTGTTCGATAACTTCAAGCTGACTTTTATGCTCTTTTATAAGATCTTCAAGAGTAAATGATTCAAAATAACCGGAGATATGTTTATTCAGGCCACTCCAAAAATTACGGACTACGCAGGTTCTTGATAGTTCACAGGAATATTTTTCCGAAATACAATCAACAACAATAATTCCTGGTTCAAAAGCTTTATAAATATCTAAAATATTAATCTCTGAAGGCAAACGGGAAAGAATGTATCCACTCTTTCTTCCCCTTTTATTAATTATTAAACCAGAAGTTTTTAAAGAAGCTATGATATTATCCAGATATTTATTGGATATCCCCTGACGTTCAGATATATCTTTCTGAAACACTCCATTTTCTTCTTTATCAAGGGCTATTTCAAGCATAGCCCTAATCCCATATCTTATTCTGGTATTAAATCTCAATTCTTAAATTTTAATTTGTTCTTCAGTATACCTAATCCAAATTCCAAATTTAACAATTATTTCATCTTTTACTTTTATTATCCCGGAAAACTTAACAGGTGGTTCTATTTCAAGATCTGTAAGATTTATTCTCACATTCCCGATAAGAAATGAGCCTCTTTCATCACGATCCTCAATGTTACATAAAATGTCATAATATTTGGATATACCGGCCACCGTAATTTTTACATCATTTAATTTGAAATATTTATTTGTAACGGAAATATTTTCGGGTTTATGGGGAAAATAAATTTCAAGATGGGGATACTGATCAGCTTTTAACAATGACAAAAAATCTTTATAAATCCACGGGTTAGAACATTGAAAATCTTTCAAAGGTATCTTTAACCGTGAAATGTCTGCATCATTATCAAACCCAATATTTATTATTTTCCTGGTATGAAAATGTCTTTCATTAAAATCATATTTAAATAATACTTTGTTAATATTTGACTCTACTTCAATATTGATAAAACCATATGTGTCGTCAGCCTTTTCAGATATCTTTCCGTAATTGAATTCAAAATATCCAAATATCAATAGAAGTAAAATAAATAAAGGCCGTAAATCTTTCATCAGAAAATTATTTAATTATCTCATTGTTAATTACATCGTTCTGATGGGTATAAAATTAAAATGAGATCGCAGTTTCCACCATTATTCCTTTAAATCCGGCATTTTCACCATATAATAAAAAGTTTTTATAACGCTGGTCAACATATTCAATTTTAAAAATAATATTCTGCGTAGGGAAATAGCCCAGGCTAAACTGCAAACGATCAACAGATTTGTCTGAATCATCTTTTGCAAAATTATATCTGCCTCCAATGAAAAACTGATCGGATTTCCCAAAATGTAGCAGGCTTTCAATTGCATATTGATTAAATGCAAATTCAGGACCACCGAAAGCAGAAGTCCCGCTTAAAACTTCATAAGTGCCAAATAATTCAATCCACTTATATCTGGTAAAAAGATTTGCCATTATTGAATTGTTTTTATCGGTAAATCCGGGCCCCCACTGACCAGACATGTGATTTACAGCAGGATCAACATCCTGGGCACTATTGGTAACCTTGTTCATAATAAGATAATAACGGGAACCAGTCCTGTCACCATTATATAATGAGCCAAAATGATGATTTGACACATGATAACCGGATAAAGTCGTTCTTAATCTCAGATCATTATTTAATTCTTTATCAAAACCCGCTTTCCAGTAAAATGCAAGCTCATCTTGCATGTCATATGGTGTATAAGTTTGTGAACCAGAATTATACTCAACCAGGGCCGGTTTAAGGCTTCCACCACTAACCGCCCCCAGTAATAAAATTCCCTTATGACGGAATAAAGCTTCCAATGCCGGTGCAGTAGTAAATGCATCAATTATATAATTACCAACAAACCTGTTATTAATTACATTTCCATTATCAGATCGGCGAAAATGGGCATCGCCGTAATTAATCTCCATAACACCAACTTTAAAAGTCATGTAACCCATAATATTATCAAGGACCTTCGATTTTATAAATGGGATATTATCAAGTAGTAAATACCCTCCTTTAACCCATGCCTCAACATGATGCCGTGAAGATAAGTAGGTCGTAAGTTTTACTTCAATACCATCAGCAAGAATTGCATTCAGATCAAAATTTGCAGTAGGAAGATTAATACCTGTTCCTAATGGTATAAGAGCAGAATCGGCATTATGTTTCAATCCCTGATATTGTAACGCAAAATCGGCATTTATCGAAACTTCCGGCTCTTTTTGACTTTTTATGCCGGCCGCAGATTCCTCAAATTCCTGCCCAAAAACATTTACAATCAATATGTTTATCAGAAAAAATATTAAAAAATTCTTCATTTAAAAATTATTAAACCATTCTTTTATAAAATACTAAATCAAACTTTTCTGCCTCGTTTAAAATAACTAAAACACACATTAATTACCAAGGTCAGCTATTATTCATCAATTTCAATGAAAAATCAATAGTTACCTTATCGCCGGTCTTAAGTGTCCCTAATAAGGCTGTAGGCGGCTTTATATTGTAATCACTCATTTTCACATCAACAGAACCCTGTATACTCAAGGTATTATCTCCATTCATAATACCCCTGAAAGGAATGTTGATTTGCTTTTTTACCCCCGCAATAAAAAGCATTCCGTCTAAATTTCCATTAAACGTTTTCTCTTTGACCGATAAATCTGACTTATTTAAAAGATTAAAATGTATTAGCTGAAAATCATTGGCTTTTAATGATTCATATGTTTTTTTATCCATCAGAGAATTATCGCTCTTAATATCAGTTATTTTACAACTAAAATTAGCTTTGTCAATTGATTTTAGGCCTGAGCCTTCCTGAGAGAACTGAACTTCAACAACACTGGTAATAAGATTCATTTGCCAGTCATGAAGATTCGATGTACCTTTAATGATAATAGAATTCCCTTCTTCTGACAATTCATAGTCATACCCAAAGGAACTTAAGGCAATAACTATTATTATTAAGGTAAAGATTTTTGCAGTCAATTTTTTCATGATAAATAATTTTAATTATTATACTACTTATCCTATTGTTTTGATAGGGCAAAGTTAACTAATATTTATATAACAAAATATTTTTAGGGATATTTTTTTATTATTTCATGATCATCATAGAAAGTTTATGTTATCCTTTCAATAACTTTTAATTATATTAGTACACTTTAATTAAGCCCTTCAAAATGAATGAAGAATAATCAGATTTATTTATGCATTCAAAATCCGGCTAATGAACAAAAAGCAAATAAGAAAATCTAAGACCGGGCTTGCCCCTGGCTCATTGATTTTTACCGGCATTCAGAAAATGACCAGTGTAAAAATCTCCTTTATAAATTATTCTGAGGATACTTATTATGAAACAGAGCCGGGCAGCATTCCTGAACTGATAAAAATATTAGAGGTTTCAGGGGGGAATAAATGGATTAACATTGACGGTTTGCATGATGAAAATATCATAGAAGAAATTTGCACATGGTTAGGTATACATAAACTAACCATGGAAGATATTTTAAATGTAGGGCAACGTCCGAAGATAGAGGAACATTACGAATATTTATATCTGGTAATTAAAATGTTTATTTTAAATTCTCCGGAAATAACCATTAATGATGAACAATTAACTTTCATACTTAAAAATGATATTTTAATTACTTTTCAGGAAAAGACCGGAGATGTTTTTGAAGCTGTGCGAAAACGCCTCAAAGAAGGAAAAGGAATGATTAGAAACAAAACTGCAGATTATCTTTTATATTCTTTATTAGATACAATTGTAGATCAATATTTTATGATCCTGGAACTGTTTGGTGAAAAGTTGGAAGAAATTGAGATAAAGCTATTAGAAAACCCGGATAAGGAAACATTAAATAAACTGCATTATTTTCGAAGAGAAACCCTGAATTTAAGACGTTCGGTTTATCCGCTCAGGGAAGTTATAAGCAGGTTTGAAAAAATGGATGGAACTTTAATAAAAAGTGACTTAAAGATTTTTATCAGCGATTTATATGATCATACTATCCAGGTAATTGATACCATTGAAATTTTAAGAGAAATGAGCACCGGTTTACTTGATCTGTATATGAACAGTATTTCAAATAAAATGAATGAAATAATGAAGGTCCTGACAATCATGGCTTCAATTTTTATTCCTCTCACTTTTATTGCCGGTGTTTATGGGATGAACTTTGTCAATATGCCGGAACTTCAATATAAATATGCTTATTTTATAGTTTGGATAATAATGATCCTGATCTTTATCGGCATGATCATTTATTTTAAAAGAAAAAAATGGCTTTAAAGAACAATTTTATTTATTCTCAATTTTAAACGACATTAGAACATGCATTACCGTTTATATTTTATATTCATTTTAGTTTTTGTTCTATTCTCATGTGAAAGGGATAAGAATGACAATTTTCCCGATCCCGATTTTTTGGCAGAATCTGAATTACTTGTACGCTTTAGTTCAGATGAAATAAAACAAATGATAAATAATCAGGATGAATTCTCCTCATTTGCTTCAATATTTGTACGTTATAATGTTAGTGTATATAAGGTTATTTATAAAACTATCGATACAGAAAATAATCCTGTTTTAGCTTCAGGAGCTCTGATTGTTCCGGAACTTGAAAATCCGGCCCCATTACTCAGTTTTCAACATGGCACAATAAAAAAAGATGAAAATGCCCCTTCAAATTTTAAATCTGACGATTATTTTATTGCTGTGTTTTTTTCTTCGACGGGATTTATTATTTCCCTTCCTGACTATTTAGGTTATGGAAGTTCAAAGCATTTAACCCATCCATATGAACATGGGAATTCATTGGCTTCGGCATCACGTGACATGCTACGTGCTGTAAGAGAATTTGATGACCGTGAAAAGTCTTTCCGGATAAATGATAAACTTTTCCTTTCAGGTTATTCAGAAGGTGGATATGCCACTATGGCATTAATGAAACTACTTGAAGAAAAGCATAGCCGTGAATTCCGGATAACAGCTGCTACAGTTGGTGCAGGTGCTTATAACAAATCAATGTTTGCAAATCATATCCTGGATTTAAATTCGGAACTTAGCTATCTAAACGAATTTTTATGGGTCCTGGACACATACAATACGGTTTACAAACTAAACAGACCATATAACCAATATTTTAATGAGCCTTATGCAGGAATAATTGAAAATGGAGGCGTATTTGCCAACACTCAGCTAAATCCACAGTTACTTTTTAGTAACGCCTTCAGGGAAGGAATTCTAAATGGCAGTGATACACAATTCAAAAATGTTCTTGCCGATAATGATAATTACAACTGGGAACCAAAGGCCCCCCTTCAAATGTATCACGGGACAAATGATGATTATGTATTTTATTTTAACTCCTCATCTGCTTATGAGGCAATGACAAATAAAGGGGCAACATCAGTTGAACTAATTACTGTCCCTAACGGAGATCATTTTTCAACCCTTCAGTCTTATTTTACAGGAACATTTACATTTTTCAACAAATTTTAACCTCCATCTCTCTTAGTTTAAGCTATTACAACATAAAGTTTAATTAACTTTGTTTATCTAAATTTTTTGTATGAAAGAAAATATTATTAATGAAACAGAACATAAAGAAAAGCCGGAAAACAAAATTAAACTTCCATCAGGAAGCTTTTCACCCGAGGAACTTATGGCTATTCTAAATCATTTACCGCTCGATATTACTTTTGTTGATAAATATGATACAATTAAATATTTCTCCCGGCCCGTTGAAGGAGTTTTTCAGCGTGAGCAGGCAATATTAAACAGAGATTTGCGTCAGTGCCATTCAAATGATAGTGTGGAAAAAGTCGAAAAAATCATTGATGATTTTAAAAATGGACGAAAATCCCGTGCTGCATCCTGGAAAAATAAAGAAGGGAAAATGATCTATACGGAATATATTGCCTTACGCAATGAAAAAGAAGAATATCTTGGTATTCTTGAAGTTTCACAAAATATTCAGCTATACAGGGATCTCAAAGGAGAACAAAGAACTTTCTCATATACAAGATAAAGTATTATAAATTAAATCCATGGGCACAAACCAACTTAAGATAAATGCAAAAACCAGGATTTTAGAACTTATTGAAGCTTATCCTCATTTAGAAGATGTTTTAATTCAGTATGTGCCTGCATTTAAAAAACTGAAAAATCCTTTATTAAGAAATACAATAGCCCGCATAGCCACACTTCAGCAAGCAGCGATCATTGGTAAAGTTAAGATAGAGGATTTAGTCAGTCTGCTAAAGAAAGAAAGCAGACAGGATTCAATTAGTCCGGATAAAGATTCAGAATAGAGATAACATAAATCATTAAACAAATAATAAAAAATTAGTTTATGAACCATTTTCCAATCTTACTGGATGGAAGAAAAGTATCGGCAGAAATTGAAAATCATTTAAAAATCAGAGTTAATAAATTAATAAAGAGTACGGGGAAAATTCCCGGAATGGGTGTAGTATTAATAGGAAATGACCCGGGAACTGAGCTTTATGTTAAAATGAAAGCCAATGCCTGTAAACGGACAGGAATTAAGTTCATAAAGGTTCAGCTTCCTGAAGAAATAACAACTACGGAAGTGTTGAATGAAATTGAAAAGCTGAATAATGATGACTCCGTTTCAGGCATTTTATTGCAATACCCTCTTCCCTTGCATATTGATGAAAGGCTTTGTTTTGATAAAATCGTTATCGACAAAGATATTGACGGAGTAAGTTCTTTGGGATTTGGCCAAATGTCCCTGAATGAAGCAGCATTTGGAGGCGCTACTCCAAGTGCTGTCATTGCATTATTAGATTATTATGGATTAAAGATTGAAGGCCGGCATGCTGTAATTGCCGGCTCCAGTCCTGTTTTAGGAAAGCCTGCAGCAATGATGCTTTTAAACAGAAATGCTACAGTAACTATATGTCATGATAAAACTAAAAATTTAGCTGAAATAATAAAACAAGCTGATATTTTAATTGCTGCCACTGGTATTCCCGGATTTATTAAAGCTGAATGGATCAAAGATAACTCCATTGTAATAGATGCCGGATATTATCAGGGAATGGAAGGAGATATTGAAGTAAGCAATGTGAAACACAGGCTGCTTGCTTATGCACCTGTTCCAGGGGGAGTGGGGCCCATGACTATAGCAATGCTGTTAAAGCATACTGTTGAAGCGACAGAAAGAAAAATAAAATATTAATATTTATTTCGAGCAGGAGTTATTAATATAAAACAAGAATATATCCTGATTGCCCTTTATAGAGATTAATAAAAAAGAAGATCTCAAATAGCAGACAGAGTTTAAGTGGTACCACCTGGAATCGAACCAGGGACACCAGGATTTTCAGTCCTGTGCTCTACCATCTGAGCTATGGTACCCTCATTAAAAGTGGAGCAAAGTTAGCCAATTTTTAATTTATCCAAAACAAAACATATAAAAAAGTATTCTGCTTTAGACAATTCCTTGAAAGAAAAGACCCTTTTTATATAACAATTCTGCATATTATATACCTTTGTTTAATTTTTTGACATGGAATATTATCTGCATACTTTCGATAATGGGATAAGGCTTGTGCATAAACCTGACAGGTCAATGGTGGCATATCTCGGTATTATCATTTGTACAGGTTCAAGAGATGAACTGGAAAATGAGCATGGGATGGCACATTTCATTGAACATATGATATTTAAAGGAACAAAAAAGAGAAAAGCATGGCATATACTCTCACGTCTTGATGATGTAGGGGGAGAAATAAATGCTTATACCAACAGAGAAGAAACGTGTATATATTCAGCATTTCTTAAACAAGATTATGAAAGAGCGATAGAACTCATTCATGATATTTGTTTCAATTCAGAATTTCCCGAAAAAGAGATGCAAAAGGAAAAAAACATTATTATTGATGAGATCATGTCATATAAAGACAATCCGGCAGAACTGATTTTTGATGAATTTGAAGAATTAATGTTTAAAGGGAATCCGCTTGGAAGAAACATTCTGGGGAATAAAAAAAGCCTTAAAAAATTCACAAGAGAGGATATTTTTAACTTTATTAACTGCAATTATTCAACTTCTGAAATGGTAATATCTTCTGTAGGAGATATTTCTTTTGAAAAACTAATTAAGCTTATATCTGCATATTTTGGCGCTGTCATGCCCAAAAACAGAACAAGAACAAGAAAATCACCGGAAAACTATAAACCGGAAATAAAAAAAGTAAGCAAAAAAACACATCATGTACATTGCATCATCGGTAATATAGGATACAATTATCATGATGACAGACGAACAGCGCTTCATTTGATTAATAATATTCTGGGGGGACGAGGTATGAACAACCGTTTAAGCATGAGTCTGCGTGAAAAAAATGGCTATTCTTATTATGTTGAATCTCATATTGTTCCCTATTCCGATACCGGAATAATCACAATCTGTTTCAGTTGTGATAAAGATAAGTATGAGAAAAGCTTAGAGCTTGTTTTTAAAGAACTTAAAAATCTCAGGGAAAAAAGACTAGGCAGTTTGCAGTTTAGCAAAGCTAAAAAACAAGTGCTGGGGCATTTGGCCATAAATGCAGAAAGTCGGGAAAATCTCATGTTATCAATGGGAAAAAGTATCCTACTTTTTAATAAATTTGAGGATCTCGAGGATATAAGAAAAAAAATAAATGCGGTTACCGTAAATGAAATCCTGTCAATAACAAATGAAATATTCCTGCCTGATCATTTATCTGTTTTAACTTATTTATAATGGAACTGTTTGATACGGAAAATCTTTTAAATCAATATATTGAAGAACACAGCACACACCAGGATGAAATATTGGAAGAACTTTACAGATATACCTATCTTAATATGGTAAATCCCAGAATGATAGCTGGTCCGATCCTGGGAAAGTTTCTTGAAATGATAAGCTGTATGACCAGACCGGAAAAGATCCTTGAAATTGGAACTTATACCGGATATTCAGCTATTTGCCTTGCAAAAGGGCTAAAGCCGGGAGGAAAATTAATTACAATCGAAATAAATGATGAACTCAGAGAAATTAGTTTGCTTTATTTTAAAAAAGCCGGTTTAGCTGATAAAATTGAATTAAGGAACGGAGATGCCATAAAGATCCTGCCACTTATAAACGAAAGTTTTGACCTCGTATATATTGACGGTGATAAAGAGCAATATCCCTATTTTTATACTTTAGTTAAGAAACTTCTGAAAAAAGGAGGTTTTATGCTGGCGGATAACGTTTTATGGAATGGCAAAATAATTAAGGCTAATAAGAATCCGGATAAATCAACTAAAGGGATCCTTGAATTTAATAAAATGGTACAAGACGATACAGAGGTGGAAAATGTACTCCTTCCTTTTAGGGACGGCCTAATGATGATAAAAAAAATAGAAAATTAAAAACGGATTGATTAAAGCGTTTTCTGAAGGACTATTTATAAATGGATTGTTAATATTTAAACTTTTTTTTAGGAACATTGTTATATACTAGACAATTTACCTGATCACTTAATCAACCGGTCATCTGATCGCACATGTATTCAACACTTTAAAGATGGCAAATTACTCCATAAAAGATCTTGAAAAACTATCAGGTATCAAGGCCCATACCATACGAATATGGGAGAAGAGATATAATTTAATAAAACCCGGGCGGACCGAAACTAATATTCGTTTATACAACGATAAAGATTTAAGGAAGATATTAAATATTTCCATTTTAAATCGTAAAGGATTAAAAATATCGCATATTGCACGCCTAAATGATAAAGGTATTTGTGATAAGGTAAATGAACTTGCTAAAAGTCAAATTGATACTTCAACAAAGATTGATCAGTTAGTTATTGCATTGATGGAGTTAGATAAGAGGAAGCTGGAACAAATTTTAAATGCTTCCATTATCCACTCCGGATTTGAAGAAACAGTTATTCAAACAATATTTCCACTTTTAAGAAAAGTTGGGATCTTATGGCAAACCGGAATAATTACCCCTGCCCAGGAACACTTTATTACCAATATTATCAGACAAAAACTTTTACTTGCAATAGACGGAATTATTGAAACAGATTATCCTGATACCCTATGCTTTCTATTATTTTTACCGGAAGGGGAATTTCATGAAATAGGACTTCTCTTTTATTATTATCTTTTACTTAAAAGAGGTAATAAAGTGATCTATCTTGGTCAGTCTGTTCCGGAAGCAGACCTGGAATTTATTGTAAAACTTAAAAATTGTAACTATTTGATAACTTCTTTCAGTTCTAACTTTACAGGGCTGAATGTGATTGATTACCTCAAAGATCTTTCATCTACTTTTAAAGATCAGAAAATCCTTGTTTCGCTTTATGAAGGCGCAACAGGAAATAAAAAGCTGCCTTCCAATGTCATTAAAATCAGAAATCCAAAACATTTTATTGAAATGCTGCCTGCATTTACAGGCTGAGTTTATAAAACTCAGAAAACAAACATATAATTATTCCTGTAAATTGTATATGGTTTAAATGAGTATGAAAACAAAGATTATTTGATAAAGCATTCAAAATTAAATTATCAGTTTCAGTTTTTCTTTTATTATTATATTTGCTTTTTTCTTAATCCGGCGATAAAAATATTCGCATTTTAACTATTTATCCCATGATTAAAATATCGGTTGTAGTATGTGTATATAATGAAGAAGAAAGCGTAAAACCTCTGATTGATAAAATTAATTTAGCGCTTGAAGAGACTGATTTTGAGATTATTTTTGTTGATGATGGATCAACAGATAATACTGAAGAAGAAATATTAACCTCAGGCAATGAGCATGTTATTTTAGTCAGCTTAAGAAAAAATTATGGTCAGAGTTCTGCTTTAGCTGCGGGAATAAGCCATGCAAGAGGTAAATATATTGTACTTATGGATGGGGACCTACAGAATGATCCTTCAGACATACCAATGATGCTTGAAAAAGCAGAGAAGGAAGGATGGGATTTGGTTGCCGGGTACAGGAAAGACAGAAAAGATGGTATGCTATTACGTAAGATACCCAGTACGGTGGCTAATTTTATTATTCGCAGGGCCACAAAAGTTCAAATAAAAGATTACGGCTGTACCCTTAAATTGTTTAAAAATGATCTTGCCAAGGATATTGGTTTATATGGGGAATTGCATCGTTTTATTCCGGTTCTGGCAAGCCTTGAAGGAGCAAAAATAACTCAGGTTGAAGTAAAACATTTACCTCGTCAATTTGGAAAATCCAAATATGGAATAAATCGCACTTTTAAAGTACTTGCCGATCTCTTCCTGATGATCTTTATTAAAAAATATTTACAGAGACCAATGCACCTCTTTGGAAGCTGGGGGATTTTCATTTTAATTATAGGTATTATTATCAACTTATATCTTTTTATATTAAAAATATTCGGTTACAGTATATGGGGGAAACCATTGCTTCTTTTGGGGGTTTTATTGATTATTGCCGGATTTCAACTGATCACAATAGGCTTATTTGCTGATCTTCTAATGAGGACATATTACGAATCACAGAATAAAACTCCTTACCGGATTAAAAACATTATTCATGTTGCAGCTAAATAAAAGTAAAGCAGCTGGGACTGCGTTAAAGATACTTTTGTCAATAGCCGCATTGCTGTTTGTTTTTTCAAAAATTAATATTAAGCAAATTCTGGAGGTCGCAAAACATGCAGATTTCCTGCTTCTTTTGCTTGCCCTGTGTTTATTCATAATCTCAAAGACTATAGCTTCGCTACGATTGAACAGGTTTTTCAGGCAAATTGATATTTTTTTAAGCGATTTAAATAATTTAAAACTATATTTATTGGGTATGTTTTATAATATCTTCCTTCCGGGGGGGATTGGCGGGGATGGATACAAAATATATCTGCTTCAAAAGCTCTTTAAAATACCAACAAAAAAAATATTCTGGTCCGTATTTATTGACAGGCTAAGCGGGGTACTGGCCCTTTTCGTCCTGGCCATGTTATTGGCCGGCTTCATTTCATTTCCATTATCATTTAATCATATTTATATCTCCTGGCTTCTCATTCCTTTCTCTGTTATTTCCTTTTTC
The DNA here is from genome assembly GCA_964563105.1 of uncultured Bacteroidaceae bacterium. GTDB lineage: Bacteria > Bacteroidota > Bacteroidia > Bacteroidales > CAYVTV01. The sequence goes on along the minus strand of CAZLXM010000005.1, from coordinate 56,748 downwards.
ATTGTTATTAAACTCTTCTTTCCCTATTTTAAAAACATCTTTATAACAATAAATTTTCTTTCTCTCCTGGTACAAATATTTCAGATTTTATGCGCATTTTTAATATTGAGAGCTATTGGTGAACAGGAAAGCGAAATAGAATATTTATTTTTATTTCTAATATCTTCAATTGTAGCCATGCTTCCATTAACAATAGGCGGAGCAGGTTCGAGAGAAATTACTTTCTTATTTGGGGCAGAATTATTAAACCTGAATGAAAACACTAGTATTACCCTAAGCCTGATTTTCTATTTTATCACTCTTTTTACTTCGTTTTGGGGGATTATTTATAGTGTAAGGCACAATTATTTTGAAAAAGTTATTTTTAAATGATACTATATTAAATTAAGCGCCGGAAGAATATCCTGACTTAATTAAAGTCTGATTTTCTCCGGCGTTTTAAAGTTATTTTATTCTTATCAAAACCTCTTTAAGTTTTGCTACTTAAGAAGTTATTAAAATGTTTTTCTTGCGGAATAATTGATTTTCAGCGCATTGGCCATCCTTAAGGCTTGTTTCACATCAGTTACCTTACCCATTGGAATATTTTGATCAATTCTGAGTGAAACTGTCATTTTATTTTTATCGGCCTCATCCAATTTTTCTCTTTCATAAAGAACAAAGTCTTTAATGGATTCCGAAGGTATCCCTTCTTCACTAACAAGCTTATCATTAAGCTGTATAATTGGTTCTATACCGTATAATGCTTGTAGATATCGCACAGGACGGCCAATATAAATATAACTAACAATGGATTTCTTTTCCATCTTTTTTACCTGACTGGCTGTAGGTAATGTAACGTTAACCTGTACTTCCGTTTCCCTCATAGTTGTAGTAACCATAAAGAAGAATAGGAACATAAATACAATATCCGGTAATGAAGCCGTACTAATTGCCTTTAAACCTGTAGATTTCTTTTTAATAAATTTTGCCACTACTTGATTCCTCCAATATTTTTTGGTTCAGCTTCTGAAATATTCATTTTATAGACTCTATTAATTCCATTAATGATTCTTTCATCAGTAAGGTTAAGCGGATTTAATTCATCATATTTTCTTCCAAAATTTTGGATAGAGAAATTATTTCGAAGTTCATTAACAGCAGCAACCAATTCATTTTGCACGTGCAAATATCTGCCATATGTTGTTGAGCGGTCGTTTTGCAGTGAAACGACCCCTTTACTAACTGGTATTTGTGCGATACCATCAGCCCATCTTGATGAATGACCGGGAGGAAATTCAATTATTTCGAGTTCTTTTTCAGGCAGATGTACATCATCATTTGGATTACTGAAAAATTCGATGGTTGTTTCTTTTAGTCTGGAAATATCCATGATTTGTCCTTCAACCATTAATTGGTCATCTTTATTTATTAAAACAACCAGGACATTTCTTTCCTTCACTTTTACTTCTTCTTCTTTTTGATCTTTTTCAGGCATTGGGGGCAAAAGCCTTGTAATTCCAGTATCGACATCCATAGTTGTAGCGACCAGAAAGAAAATCAAGAGGAGAAAAGCAATGTCAGCCATTGAGCCGGCATTAATTTCCGGAACATCTCTTTTTGCCATCAGATTAGGATTTTTAATGGGGCTGTCATTATAAAAAACAGCCCTCGTTTTTTATTTAAAAGCTTTTACAACTTCAGAATATAAGATTGATAACAATGCAAGGCCTACTAAAAAGTAAGTCAGAAAAATACCTGTATCAATCAACTTTAATACAGCCGGATCTGAATTGTCAGTTCCCTCATATCCTGGTATTGGTATTGGAGTCCCTGAGGACAGCAAATAAGCAATACCAACAAGTACGGCTGCTGCAACAAGCAGGCCAAGGGTCCTTATCAGGTTCCTGAAACTGGTGAACATAAAAATTAGAGGAAAGATCAGGGCAAGCAGCAATGTAATGCCCAAAAGAATATATCCCCAAATAATTGCCACATCAGTTTTATAATAAACCAGCTTCTCAAAAAATGAGAATTTAACAGATTTAATACTTACAGGCTGTTTTGATGGAGCTGCCGGGGGAACAGGTCTCGCAATTTCTGTATCACCCTCTTCAACAGCTGATTTAGTAACAGCTTCTGTTTGGATTTGTGGATATGCCGCTTCTTGTTGAGCTTCTATTTTGGCAAGTTTTGACTCATATGCTGATTCATTGACAAGTTTTTCCCCGAAATAAAAGATCCCCATTATTATAACAGATATCCCAAAGACAAAATAAAGTAAAAATCTTACTATTTTTTGGAAAATAGACATAATTATTTATTTTTTAAGATTTTGTTTCATCAGCATATCAATAAGAGCAATGGAAGCATCTTCCATTTTATTCACTATGCCATCAATTTTTGCAACAAGATAGTTGTAGAATAATTGTAATATGATTGCAACAATAAGACCAAATAAAGTTGTAATAAGAGCAATCTTAATACCACCGGCAACGAGAGAAGGAGAAATATCACCGGCCATTTGTATCTTATCAAATGCATCAATCATTCCGATAACTGTACCCAGGAACCCAAGCATAGGGGATATTGCAATAAAGAGTTGAATCCATGTCAAACCTTTTTCCAGAAGCCCCATTTGTACACTTCCATATGAAATTACTGACTTTTCAACTACATCTATCCCTTCGTTTATCCGGTCAAATCCCTGATAAAAAATACTTGCCACAGGGCCTCTTGTATTTCTGCAAACTTCTTTAGCTGAATCAACACCACCTGATTCGAGGGCTTCATCAACCTGCTTAAGTAATTTATCGGTATTGGTTGTTGAAAGATTCAGATAAATAATTCTTTCAAATGCAAGCGCTAATCCGAAAATTAAACAAAGAAGAATGGTCCCCATAAACCCGGCACCGCCCTCAATAAACTTCTGCTTAAGAGTCTTGTGTAAAACGGATAAACCACCTTCCTGGGTAGCTGCTGCTGCAGTTGGTTGTGTTACCTGGGCTGCTGCTCCTTCCTGTATAGCTGTTACTGTACTGGCATCAGCATCCTGTGAAAAAGCAACAAATGATAATCCTGTGCACAGCAAACCGATCACGGTTAAGAATAAGAATAACTTTTTCATAGTTCGATTGTCATTAAATTTTATAATCTATTAATTTGTAATAATAAGGACTAAAATACTAAAAAATTAAATTTGTCAAAATTAATTATTTATGTAATATATCCACTAAAAAAATACAATACTTAATATTTTTTTTATATCCCGCGGAGAGAGCGGGATTCGAACCCGCGAACCGCTTTTGGCGATTACACGCTCTCCAGGCGTGCGCCTTTGACCACTCGGCCACCTCTCCGGATCTATAAATCCCGGGACGAAAAATACAAAAAATAATATTATTATTAAACAATTTGTAATTTCATCCTGTATTAATCTAAAAAAGAAATTTCACAGAACCTTAATTCAATCGTCAAATTTAGTTGAAATATTTAACTTTTCCTGATTTCCAATGATTAAAATTAATTTTCCCGCCTTTTTAATATTTATATATACTTTTATTGCATTAAAAATATTAAAGAAATTATTTTATTCTTTTTAATCATCTGAAGATTAACTCATCTAATTCAGATTTAATATTTCTAATCTGTAAAATCAGATCAGAGAAAATAAAGTTTTTGCATTATTAGTAGTGATTTCTGCTATATTATTAATATTAATGCCATATATCTCAGCCAAAGTATGTGCAATGTAGATTAAAAAACTGCTTTCATTTCTTCTGCCTCTTTTTGGCACAGGAGAAAGGTATGGGGAATCTGTTTCAAGAAGTAGTTTTTCAGGGGGTAAATTTTGGATAACTTTGTAAAGATCAGAATTTGCAAAAGTTACAATTCCATTTATACCTATAAAAAAATCGTATTCAAGAGCTTTTTTCAGCTCATTCATATTGCCGGTAAAACTATGAAAAACACCAGTAATATTTTCCGTTGCGTATTTGTCCAAAATAGAAAATATCTCATTGAAAGAATCCCTGGAGTGAATAACGAGCGGAAGCCTTTTTTCTTTTGCCCAAATTACCTGGATTTCAAAAGCTGCCAATTGTTGCTCTTTATATACTTTGTCTCTGTAAAGATCAATACCTGTTTCTCCTATTGCTATAAAATTATTTTCCTTAAAACTATTTTCTATTTTCATTAATTCTTTTTCATAATCTTCTTTTACAGATGCAGGGTGTAATCCAATCATGGGAAAGCAGGTCTCCGGGAATTTTTTAGACATATCAAGCATTTGAGGAAGGGTTCCTGAATTAATATTTGGTAAAAGTAAATGTGTAATATTATTCTCCAAAGATCTGTTTACCACCTCATTTCTATCGTCATTAAAATGATTTAAATATAAATGGGTATGTGTATCAATAAGTTTCATTAAATATTTAATTATTTTTAAGTCATCCTAAATTTCAGTGTCAGGACAACTGCATTTAAATTTAATCAGGTATTAAAAAAGAGAAAGCAAACTTATCAATAATTAAAACTAATTGTAATAATTCTTCCCATTTTTTTCTTTAATATATTTTCCTAAGCATGAAGTATTTTTGCCCAAATCAGATTAATTAATGCTTTTTGATTTATTAATATGCGTGACTTATAATTAAACCTTTATGCATCAATGCACGAATATCTTTTTATCTGCATTTCATAAAGCAAAATTGTAGCTTTATTTTAAAATTAAATCCGCTTGTAAAATCATATAAAAAATAGTAATTTACTATTAAATTTGAATCAAGCAGGCCTGTAAAATTCAAATCAATTTATAATAGTTGCCCGGAAGAGCTTTTATAATCCCATTGAATTCAAGACCTAAAAGTAACGAAGATATTTTACTTACAGGCATTTTCATTTTTATGCTGATGATATCCGCCGACAGGCTTTCTTCAAACTCAAGCATCTTCACTATCCCCGCCTCCTCATCAGATAAATCCTTAAATAAATTACGCTGTCTGGGTAAATTTTCAGGATTATTTTTCTTCCATCCCAAAAAATATTGAATATCGGAAGCAGATTCTATCATAGCAGCCTTATTATTTTTAATCAGCCTGTTACAACCTTCCGACATTTTATCATTAACTCTGCCTGGCAAAGCAAATACGTCACGGTTATATTCTCCTGCAAAATCAGCAGTTATCAGTGCCCCGCCATTTATCCCGGACTCAATTACAAGCGTGGCATCCGATAATCCGGCTATAATCCGGTTTCTTTTAAGAAAATTATTGCGTTCAGGATTCCCATTACTGGTAAAATCAGTTAGCAAAGCGCCATTATTTTTAAT
>CAZLXM010000005.1:26643-51399 GCA_964563105.1 uncultured Bacteroidaceae bacterium | reverse complement strand
GGCCACTTTTTAAAGCGGCAAGATGTGCCTGATAATCAATTCCGTACGCCAAGCCGCTGACAATTACCACATTTAAATCCTGATGAACAAGATCATTAATTATCCTGTTGCAATATTCGATTCCATAATCTGTTGCCTTTCTTGTGCCCACTACACTAAGCATCATTGGATAGTTGAATATATTTTCTCCCTTGAAATAAATGATCAGGGGAGCATCCGCACATTGTTTTAATCTCTCGGGATAAGTATTACAGAACAAAGTCAGGAAACTAATATTATTTTTTTTTATAAAATAAAGCTCTTTTTCAGCTTCTTCTATTAATCCGGGTGTATTTTTTTGTCTCGCTAAAAATTCGCCAATCCCCGGAATTTTTCGTAATATATCCGGACTTTCCCGAAAAACAGCCTCTGCTGAACCAATATAAGCAATAAGCTTTCTTGCTGTTATACTTCCAACATGCGGAATAAGAGTAAGAGCAATAAGATACTTTAATTCATTTTCCTTCATTCCATTATTTATATATTAATGGAAAAATAACTCAAAAATCGTTTTTCGTTATATTAATATATTTAACAGATAATAATATTAGAATTGAAATAAATATCTCATATTTCATTTGATTGTGATTAAGGCTATTTACTTTATTTTATGTATTTTTGAAGTTTCCTGCAATTGGTTTGTACGGAATTAGATTAATATAAAATCTTTTTAATCAATTGAATTACATTAGATATTACTAACTTAAACAAAAAAATTAAAAAATTATTGAGTGACCCGGAATAGAAAATGCGTAGGAATCCTTACAGCCGGTGGTGATACCCCGGGATTGAATGCCGCAATACGTGGTATCGGCAAGTCGGCTAAAGGGTTATATAATATGGATATAATTGGCTTTAAAGATGGTTTTCGCGGGCTGGTGGAGAACAGGATCATGTACCTTGACCGAAGCCACCTTTCAGGAATTCTAACACTTGGGGGTACAATTTTGGGTACCAGCAGGGATAAACCTCATAAGATGCCTATCGGGAATCAGAAAATGGATATGACAGAAGTTATTGTTGAGAATTATAATAAACATCATCTTGATGTTTTAGTATGTCTTGGCGGAGGTGGAACACAAAAACATGCATATCATCTAATGCAGCATGGCCTTAATGTTATTACCCTGCCAAAAACCATTGATAATGATATCCCATATACTGATGTATCGTTTGGTTTTGATACAGCTTTAGGAATTGCAACAGAAGCTATTGATCGTTTACATAGCACTGCCCATAGTCATCATAGAATTATTGTTGTTGAAATAATGGGGCACAGGGCAGGATGGCTTGCCCTGGGGGCCGGATTATCAGGTGGTGCTGATGTTATTCTTATCCCTGAAATACCATATGATATTAATATTGTTGCTAATTCAATCCTTAACCGTCAGCGTTCGGGATCAAATTTTAGTATCATTGCCGTTGCTGAAGGTTCAGTTTCCCTGGAAGATATTGAGGAAATTAAAAGGCTGGAAGCTTCAATAGCCCTGGAACAGGATGAAAAGAATAAAGACAGGCTTAAAGATCAGCTTTCCATTTTAACAGGTATCAATCAGACAAGAACTATACGGCTCGCCACTAAATTACAGGAACTGACACACCTTGAATCACGTGTAACCATTTTAGGGCACCTGCAAAGAGGAGGTACACCGTCAGCTGCCGACAGATTGCTTGCAACCCGGTTGGGAACAGCTTGTACAGAATATATTAAACAGGAAGTTTCAGGAATTATGGTGGCTATAGACGGGCAATCCACCAAAGCCGTTCCACTTGAAAAAATTGTTGGTATTAGAAGCCTTGTGCCACCTGATCATGAATGGATTAAATGTGCACGGGCAGTCGGGACTTGCCTTGGTGATAAATAAAATAAAAATTACGAAAATATCCTTTTATGTTCAAAAGCCTGTATCTAAAAAGGGTTTGCAATATCCGCCTTTTTTTATTCATATTTGCAGTAATATTATTATCAGGTTGTATAACTGTATATGAAAAATATACATTTAATGCTGATGGTTCAGGTACCATGGAATATATGATAGATATGAATGAATTTTTTTTGACAATGCAATCTTTTTCTGAACATCAGCCAAATGAAAGCCTTAGAATAGATCAGTCTTTTGAAGATGCTGCTTTAACACTTAAAAAAGTGGCAGGCATTTCGAATATTCAAATAACCGGAAACAGTGAAAACTTTATTTTTGGGATTAAATTTGATTTTTCAAATGTTGCAGCTTTAAATCAGGCAATGTCATATATATTGCAGAAAAAAACAGCTCAAAAGGAATTTTTAAGCTTCAAACGTAAAAATATTATCCGCCATGGAGTTATTTCCGATGAATTTTCAAAAGACAGATTTTTTGGTGAAGATGAAAAAGAATTGGATGCCGGTATGATTAAAGATGTGTTCGGGCAAATAAAATATAATATAGATATGACCTTTCACCGGCCTGTCAAATCGGTTAATACAAAAGCCACTTTTTCCATTGATAAAAATAAACTTTCACTGAAAACGGATTTTGGCAGGTTAATGGATGATAATACCATCCTTGAAACTAAAGTAAGATTAAAATAATCCATATTATGACAGGTACAGGGAAAACTCCTCTTTCAGATATAGGTGAATTTGGACTAATTAAGGAGCTTACATCAGGTATTAGCTATAAGCATAAAAATCTTATTAAAGGAGTAGGTGACGATTCTGCAGTATTTGATATGGGAAATGATTGTTTAATTGTGGCAACTGATATGCTTACAGAAGGAATTCACTTTAATCTTATGTATACTCCCCTTAAACATTTGGGATATAAAGCAGTCGTGGTTAATATCTCAGATATATATGCCATGAATGCCGAGCCTCAGTTTATAGTGGTTTCTATTGCCTTATCATCAAAATTTTCCCTGGAAGCTGTAAAAGAAATATATTCCGGCATTTATCTTGCCTGTGACAAGTATAACATCGATTTAATAGGTGGGGACACAACATCTTCCATGACAGGTATGACTATAAGTATTACAGCATTAGGCAGGGCCGTAAAGGAAGAAATAGTTTACAGAAGCGGAGCAGGAATAAATGACCTGATTTGTGTAAGTGGTGATCTTGGTGGTGCTTATATGGGACTTCAACTTCTTGAAAGGGAAAAAGAACTATTTTCTCAAAATCCTGAAGAACAACCCCGGTTGGAAGGTTATAATTATATTCTCGGCAGACAGTTAAAACCCGAAGCAAGAGGTGATATAATCAAGCTTTTAAGACAAAATAACATTTCCCCCACTTCAATGATAGACATATCAGATGGTTTATCATCAGATATGCTACACCTGAGCATTAATTCAAATAAAGGATACAAAATTTTTCAGGAAAAAATCCCTATCCATCCTGCAACTGCTTCCATGGCTGAAGAATTTGAAATGGTACCGGTTATTTCAGCATTACATGGCGGGGAAGATTATGAATTACTATTTACCGTTCCTTTAAGGGAGCACGATAGAATTTCGAATCTTGAGGATATACATGTTATTGGGCATATTACAAACAATCCTGAAGAAAATCTGCTAATAACAATGGAAGGCCAGGCGATTTCTTTAAAGGCCCGGGGGTGGAACAGTTTTAAATAAAGTTACTCTCTTCCGTCAAAATATCCTCTAATTATTCCTCTTTTTGAATTTCTTATAAAAAGAATAATTTCGTCTCTTTCTTTTGATGCAGGCAGGTTTGCTTCAATAAAATCAACTGCATCTGAAATATTGAGGTTTCGCTGATAAATAATCCTGTATATTTCCTGTATCTCATAAATTGATTCATTTTCGAAATTTCGTCGCCTCAATCCTACAGAGTTTATTCCGGTATAAGAGAGAGGTTCTCTTCCGGCAAGGCTGAAAGGCGGAACATCTTTAGTAACTTTACTTCCACCCTGGATCATGGCATGTGAACCTATTCTCACAAACTGATGTACAAGGCTTCCAGGACTAAGTATGGCATAATCAAACATTTCAACCTCACCCGCCATACCTGCATAACTGCCCATTATGCAATTATCATGCAAATGACAGTCATGTGCAATATGGGCATAAGACATAATCATACAGTTGTTTCCTACAATAGTTTTACCTTTTGTCCTTGTGCCTCTGTTTATAGTAACAAATTCTCTTATAATAGATGAATTTCCGATTTCAACTGTTGTATGTTCCCCTTCAAATTTAAGGTCTTGAGGAATCCCGGCAATTATTGCCCCACTATGGACCTGACAGTTGTCCCCTATTCTCGCCCCATTCATTATCACGGCATTTGGACCAATCCGGCATCCATCTCCAATAGTTACATCTTGTTGAATAGTAACGAATGAATCAATAATTACATTTTTTCCAATTTTTGCTTCAGGATGAATGTTAGTATATGTTTGTGCCATTATTCTTATTTTACTTTAACTATTTGCGCCATCATTTCTCCTTCTGCAGTAATTTTATCGCCTACATATGCTTCACCATACATAAGAGCTATACCTCTACGCATAGGTTCAAGCAGGTCCATTTTAACAATAAGGGTATCACCGGGAACAACTTTTCTTTTAAATTTTACTTTATCAATTTTTAGAAAGTAAGTGAGATAATTTTCCGGATCAGGGACCAGGTTCATTACCAGAAGCCCGCCAACCTGAGCCATTGCCTCAACCTGTAAAACACCAGGCATAACAGGCTCTTCGGGAAAATGTCCCACAAAGAAAGGTTCATTCATTGTGACATTTTTTACCCCGATGACAGTTTTTTTATCACGATAAATTATCTTATCAACCAGGAGAAAAGGGGGACGATGCGGAAGGGTATTTTGAATTCCGATAATATCTACCACAGGGGGCAGATTCGGATTATATTTAGGAATTTTCTTTTTAAGCTTTTGTTTTTTTGCTACTTGTTGTAAAATTCTCACAAATTCTGTATTAGCATGATGCCCCGGCTTGGTAGCAATTATTTTTCCTTTGAAAGGCAGCCCTAATAACGACAAATCTCCAATAAGGTCAAGTAATTTATGACGGGCAGGTTCATTCGGAAAATGAAGGTCTATATTGTTCAAAACTCCTTCAGGTTTTACTTTTATTTTAGGTTTCTTAAAAAGAGTTGCCAATCTGTCTAGTTCAGACTGTTCTACCTGACGATCCATAATAACAATAGCATTGTCAAGATCACCTCCTTTTATAAGATTGTTACGTGCCAGAAACTCAAGTTCATGAAGAAATACAAAAGTTCTGCATGGCGCTATTTCTTTAGAAAATTTCTTCAAATCGTCTAAAGTAGCATATTGATTACCAAGGATTTTAGAATTATAATCGATCAGGACATTCATTGACAAAGCTTCATCGGGGTATGCAATTATGTGAATACCTTTCTTTTCATCATAATATTCCACTTTTTCATTTGGTGTGAAATATTCTTTATTGGCATTTTGTTCAATAACACCAGCTTTTTCAATAGCTTCAACATATTTGGCTGCGCTACCGTCCAGAATTGGAGCTTCAGGGCCATGCATCTCAATTAAAACGTTATCAACTTCCATTCCAACGCAGGCAGCAAGAATATGCTCAATAGTCTGAACACGTCCGCCATTTTCTTCCAAAGTAGTCCCTCTGTCAGTATCAGTAACATTTTCAGCCAATGCCCGGATTAATGGCTGCCCCGGCAAGTCAGAACGCTTAAAAACAAAGCCGTGATTTTCGGGCGCAGGATGAAATGTCAGTCTCACATCTATTCCTGAGTGTAACCCCTTTCCTGCCAATGTAACAGATTTTAAAATAGTTTTTTGCTTTTCCGCCATATCTTAAAATTCCAAAAATAAATTGCCTAATTTACAAAAAAATCAATCTCATAAATTAAATAAAATTCACTCTTCGAATATATTTATCCTATTATCAATACCTTTAAATCAAAAATAATCTTTTATTCTAATGATTTGTCTTCTTTTAATTCTTTCAATTCTCTGGATAATTCAATTACCTGTTTTCTTAATTCCGGTAATTTCGTAAAAATAAAATAAGATTTCCAATAATCCTTAAAAGGAATGGCAGAAGAACCCTGCAATACCTCTCCTTCTTTTTTAACATCTTTTATTATACCCGACTGGGCTGCAATTTTTACTTTATCAGCAATTGTAAGATGGCCGATAATCCCTACCTGACCTCCCAGCATACATTCCCTTCCTATTTTAGTAGAACCTGCAAGACCTGATTGAGCAGCAATAACAGTATCTTCACCCACTTCAACGTTATGTGCTATTTGAATCAAATTATCCAGCTTTACCCCTTTTTTAATAATGGTTGAACCAAGAGTTGCCCTGTCAATTGTAGTATTTGCCCCAATTTCAACATTATCCTCAATAATTACATTTCCAATCTGGGGGATTTTCTTATAATTATTTCCATTCTGTGGGGCAAAGCCAAAACCATCGGCTCCAATAACAGCTCCGGAATGAATTACACATCCGGACCCAATCTTAGAGCCTTCATAAATCTTTACACCGGCATAGATTAGGGTATCATTTCCTATGGTTACATTTTCTCCTATATAAACCTGGGGATAAATCATAACATTATTCCCGATTTTTGCATTATCATCAATAACTACAAAGTCTCCAATATACAAATTTTCACCAAGTTCTGTTTTTTCATGGATACTGGCTGTTTTATGGATTCCCGATTTTTTTAATTTGGACTGTTGATATAACTCCAATAAAGAAGCAAAAGCTTCATAAGCATTTTCAACTCTGATAAGAGTGGCTGAAACCGGTTTTTCAGGTTTAAAATCCTTATTAACAAGCACAATGCTTGCTGCAGTTTCATAAATATATTTCTCATATTTAGGATTAGCTAAAAAAGAAAGTGTTCCGGGTATACCTTCTTCAATTTTCGAAATATAATTCACTTCGACATCAGGGTCGCCTTCTAATTCCCCGTTTAGAAATCCTGCGATTACGGAAGCTTTAAAATTCATTTATTTTAGATTTTACTAAATAAAATATTTTGGCACAAAACTAAGAATTTATTTTATGTCATCTCCAATACTTTTGGATAACATAAAAAATGTTTAACCACATTTCTTGAAAGCACTGAAGAGTTAAGTAACTCCGAAACTTCAGTTATATCAGCAATATATCCGTTTTTCATCAGGATTTTAATATTTTCATCCTGCGAATTGTAGGCAAAATTACTTATTTCCCCGGTAACAACAAGATATTCCACATCTTCTTTGTTTAAGCCAAAATGAGATATTGCTTTTTGTTTTATCAGATCAATCTCTGATTGTCTGAATTTGCTATTTTTAATATTCAGTCTGAAAAGTTTTCGTTCAAGTAAACCACTGCATAATACCGAAAGCGTTTTATCGCTATGAGTTTTCCATACTTTTGCCACAGTAAAAATATCATTGTCATCCAACTCACTGAATAATTCAAGTACATCCGGAAAACCGGGCTGATTAAATTCCAATGCAGAAATCTTATGTGAAAGAAAAAATTGTAATGCCGGAGGGGCAAATAATTTAACCCCATTCAATGATAAGTATTTTGCACGCTGCAAAATTTTAATAAGTAAATATTCAGATGCTACAACCGTTTTATGGAAATATACCTGCCAATACATTAACCTTCTGGCAATCAGAAATTTTTCATAAGAATAAATTCCTTTTAACTCTAAAACAAGGTTATCGTTTTTTACGTTCAACATTTTAATAATTCTGTCTGAACCAATTGCCCCTTCCGTAACACCGGTAAAAAAACTATCTCTTCTCAAATAATCGAGTCGATCCATATCGAGCTGGCTATCTACAAGCTGATGTAAGAATTTTTTTGGATAAGAACCAGTATAAATTTTAATTGCAAGCTCAAGTTTCCCATTAAAAATATTATTTAAACGCTTCATAAAGAGGAGAGAGATCTCTTCATGATTAATCCCTTCAATAATACTATTCTCCAATCCGTGAGAAAAAGGACCGTGCCCAATATCATGAAGGAGAATGGCAATAGTGACGGCTTCAGCTTCCTCACGACTAATTTCATGCCCTTTTGAACGAATAATATCTATTGCCATCCCCATGAGGTGCATTGCTCCAATAGCATGTTGAAACCGGGTGTGGTTAGCACCGGGATATACAAAACAAGTCAGTCCTAACTGCCTTATCCGCCTGAGGCGCTGAAAAAATGGATGTTCGATTAAATCAAAAACTATATCAAAAGGGATTGAAATGAAACCATAGACAGGATCATTTATAATTTTTTGCTTATTAAGTGCAATATCTATCACATTTAAAATTTTTATCAAAGATATTTTAAACCGGGAGGTTTAAAAATTACTCTGATTAATTTTAATAACTATTATATTAAAAATAAATTGTTTAAAGGTTTAGGATTTAATTTTGAATTTCAATTTTTGCTTTTTTTTGGAGATTTTCAAGTAGCTTATACAATTCATTATTCTTTTACACTTTGTAGCTCATCCGGTAATCCTAATGGCAATGGATCCTGAAGTATATCACTATTCATTTTCCTGTTAAAATAAATATCACGTGCAAGATAAATTGCATTTGTGAATGAGCTAAAATCAGCTTTGTTTAATCCTGTAATTTCATAAGCTGTACCATGGGCCGGTGATGTTCTTACAACCGGAAGCCCGGCAGTATAATTTACTCCTTCGTCCATTACAAGTGTTTTAAAAGGGATTAGCCCCTGATCATGATACATCGCCAGTATAGCATCAAACCTGGTAAAATTCCCGGCTCCAAAAAAACTATCGGCAGGATAAGGCCCAAATGCTAAAATATTTTCTTTTGATGCTAATTCAATTGCAGGAATAATCTCGCTTAATTCTTCATTTCCAAGTAAACCATTATCTCCTGCATGAGGATTTAATCCCAAAACAGCAATTTTTGGACGGCGGATAGTAAAATCCCGTATTAATGATTTATTCAAAATACGAAGCTTAGCTAATATTGTGTCTTTTGAAATATACTCATTTAAGTTTCTTATAGGGATATGATCGGTAACCAGGCCAACTTTTAATAAATTCCCAACCATAAGCATCAAGGTTTCTGAAGGCACAAATTCAGATTGTAAAAAATCAGTATGTCCGGTAAAATTGAATTTTTTGGATTGGATATTATATTTGTTTATTGGTGCAGTTACAAGTGCCTGTATCTTATCCGCTTTTAAGTCTTTAACAGCTGATGTCAAAGCTAAGAAAGCTGCTTCACCTGCTACAGGGGTGGATTTTCCAAGCTCTACCCTTACCTCATCATCAACACAGTTAATAATATTAGCTCTTTTTTCATTAGCTTCATCAGCATTCCTTATAATGTTAAAATTGAAATTCTCTATATTCAGAGCTTTCCTATGATAAGCAGCAACTTTTGGCGAACCATAAACAACGGGGGTGCAAATTTCGAGAATATGGCCATCAAGAAGGCTTTTCATTATTACTTCATAACCAATTCCATTAATATCTCCATGAGTTATTCCTATCTTTATTTTTGAATCAACCATTTTACCACATTAATTAAATAATAATTAACAATATTTATTTTTCAGGAAATTATATAATAATCTGACACCAACACCACTCGCACCTTTACCTCTGTATGAATCACATTTTTTATTAAATGCAACTCCTGCAATATCAAGATGTATAAAATTATAATCAGTAAAATATTCAAGAAACTTGCCGGCAGTTATAGCTCCGGCATACTTTCCCCCAATATTTTTCAGGTCAGCGATATCTGATTTAAGCATTTCTTTATAATCTTTCCAGAAAGGCAGTATGGCAATTCGTTCATTCTCCCTGTAACCCGCATTTACAAGTTCATTAATTATACTTGCCGGTGCATTACCCATACCTGCCATTGCAATATTTCCGAAAGTATTCTGAGCCGATCCGGTAAGAGTTGCAATATCAATTACAAGTTCCGGCTGAAATTTTTTCGCATAGGCCAAAGCATCTGCTAATATCAATCTGCCTTCAGCATCAGTATTTAATACTTCAACGCTTGTTCCTCCATGGATGGTTATCACATCACCAGGAACATATGCATTACCATCAGGGCGGTTATCAGTTGCAGGTATAAGTCCTATTAGATGCAACGGAAGATTGTTTTTAGCAACAGAATAAAATAAACCGGCAACAGCAGCTGCACCCGACATGTCACATTTCATATAATCCATTGAATCAGGTGTGGGCTTTAAACTTAAACCACCAGTATCATAAACAACTCCTTTACCGATAATAACAACAGGTTTAGAATTTGTAAAACCTTTACCCTTATATTCAAGAATACAAAAAACCGGCGGATCAAGGCTGCCCCTGTTAACTGCTAACAAACCTCCCATTTTAAGTGTTTCGATCCTTTTTTTATTAAGCACTTCCACACTAAATCCGGCTTCCTCACCCATTCTCATGATCTCTTCAGATAATTTAACAGCAGTAAGATAAGATAATGGCTCATTAACAAGATCTCTTACTTTATAAACTGCATCAATTAAAACTTTTAACTCAGCCAGTGATGAATTGTCCAGATTCTTACAATATATTTTTAATTCTTTTAATGAATTCCTTTTTTTGACAGAATCACTAAAGTATTTCAGGAACTGATAATTACTTAAGGCAATACCCTCAATAAGAGCGAAAGAATAAGAGCAGTTGCCACTTTCATGTACCAGGGAAATATTCTCAATTTCATGGGAGATCAATTCATTATGAATACTATAGCCTGCTTTCCTGATGTCTTCCAGGGAATCCGGATTGTCAACAGGGTCATTATCCTCAACTAATTGGAAAACAATTAATTTTTCAAAGAGATTAATTACTATAGTAGTTTTATCTCTCGAAAGTTGATCTTTCAGATATTTCTTTTGATACTTATCCTGTAAATATTTTAAAAAATCATTTTCACTTTTTCCAATAATAATCAAACTCTCATTTTCCGGTATTATGCCAGTTTCCAATATTTTCATTTCTTTCTGCCTTAAACTTTAAATACAAAGATAGTGTATTTATTATTGGATAATCTTTGCAGAATAAACAATAGCTTCCATATGACGCATCAGATTTCTTTTTTTATCCTGCGGATTATATACATAAGCCTCAACCGTAACAGTACGTCTGCGATTTTTATCTACAATGGTATGACTCATAAACGGGCCTCCCATAAATCCTTTATTTAATTCCCACCATCCGCGAATTTCAACAATTTGATTTCCATTTTTGTTCAAATCAAATATAATGGGGGGAAAGGCGGGCGATGTAATCATATAAGATCCAAATTGTGAGCCTCTTGTATATTTTTTAAGCATCTGGTCCCGATTTTCAATCAATTGCACAGTGGCAATATCTTTCTCATCAATATATGCATTTTGATATACATATATAGCCTGACTGCTACGGGGAGTTTCAATTGAAAACATGGCAAAATCTTCCTGATTAATATCAGTCTTATATCCCCTCGGGATTGCCAGATCTAAATAAAATTTACTTACAATGCTTTTAATATCCGGGTCTTTGCTTGATTCAAACACATCAATCAGTCTTTTTCTGTCATATGATTGTAAATTTGAAAGTAATTTATCAGCTGATATTGTAAGAAAGTCTGCCAGGCTCTCACTATTTGAAGCTTTTATATTTACAACCAGTTGTGGTTTTGCCCATTGATTTTCAAAAAAACGGATCTCCGGTTCTGCAATCTCTGATGAAACATCGATAAGAATAATGGTTCTGTAACGTTTAAACATTTCATCAAAAGCTCCTTTGGGAATTTGAATAATATCGAAAAGAGGTTCACGTTGGGGAAGTGCCGGATATTCACGTTCAAGAATTTCTTTAAGAAGAATGCCCGGTCTTTGAGCCCAGCGTTCCTGATCTATTACTACAAGTACTTCACCTGCTGATCCGGTAACATTTGGCAATACAGTCCCTGATCCGCCGGGAGTTGGCCCTGTATCACAAGAATAAAGCAATAATACAGTTAAAAAGGAAATATAAAAATAAATTCTGATCATGATCTTTAGTTTTATTCATTACCTGCAAAAATAGCACAAATTTTATACATCCATTGCTATCAGTTTTATAAGCTTGCAAGTTATGTATATGATTTTTTCTTATATTTTTGCATTGTTATAATTATTTATTAAAGGATATTTCATTTTTTACTTTTTGTTAAAATTAAATTGAAAGATGAGAAAATGGCGCATTGAAGATTCAAAAGAACTATATAATACTAATGGCTGGGGAATGGGATATTTTTCCATCAATGAAAAAGGAAATGTCACAGTTACTCCAAAAAGGAATGGGCCGGAAATAGATCTTAAGGAATTACTGGATGAACTTACACTCAGGGATGTATCATGTCCAATGCTTATTCGTTTTCCTGATATTCTTGATGACAGGATACTGAGTATCTCTGAATCATTTGCTTCGGCAGCAAAGGAATATAATTATAAGGCCCAGAATTTTATTATCTATCCTATTAAAGTGAATCAGATGCGCCCTGTGGTTGAGGAGATTGTGAGCCATGGTAAGAAATTTAATATTGGCCTTGAAGCCGGTTCAAAACCAGAGCTGCACGCTGTTCTTGCAATAAACACCATTACCGATTCAATGATCATTTGTAATGGATATAAAGATGAAGCTTATATAGAGTTAGCCCTTTTGGCACAAAAAATGGGCAAACAACTATTTTTGGTAGTGGAAAAACTAAATGAGCTTAAACTTATTGCCAGCGTTGCGAAACGAATGAAAATTCAACCCGCAATCGGGATAAGGATAAAACTGGCAAGTTCCGGCAGTGGAAAATGGGAAGATTCCGGCGGAGATATCAGTAAATTCGGCCTTTCTTCCAGCGAACTGTTAGAGGCATTGGATTTTCTTGAAAAAAATAAAATGAAACAATGCTTCCAGTTATTACATTTTCACATTGGAAGCCAGGTTACAAAAATCCGGAGAATTAAAGCTGCCCTTAGAGAAGCTTCTCAGTTTTATGCCGATTTATGTAAAATGGGATTCAAAATAGACTTTGTGGATATAGGAGGAGGGCTTGGTGTGGATTATGACGGAACCCGATCTGCAAATAGTGAAAGTAGCATAAATTATACTTTACAGGAATATGTGAATGATTCAGTCAGCACTTTTGTTGATGTAAGTGATAAAAATAACATCCCTCATCCAAATATTATAACTGAATCGGGCAGATCATTAACTGCACATCATTCCGTGCTGATATTTGAAGTATTGGAAACTGCAACATTACCCGAATGGGATGAGGAGGATACAATTAATGATGATGATCATGAACTTGTTAAGGAGATTTATCAATTATATGAAAAACTTAATCATACAAGAATGCTGGAGTATTGGCATGATGCTCAGCAGATAAGGGAGGAAGCGCTCGATCTTTTTAGCCTTGGGATGTTAGACCTGAAAACACGGGCTCAAATAGAAAGGTTATTCTGGTCAGTTACACGCGAAATTCATAAACTTACGCTTCAGGTAAAGCATGTACCTGACGAACTGAAGCAATTATCCAGAATGCTGCCGGATAAATATTTCTGTAATTTTTCTCTTTTTCAATCTTTACCGGATTCATGGGCAATTGATCAAATATTTCCAATTATGCCAATACACAGGCTTGATGAGAAGCCTAATCAAACTGCCACTATTCAGGATATAACCTGTGATTCTGATGGTAAAATAGAAAATTTTATTTCTTCATATACTTTTTCCCACTTTTTGCCGGTTCACGCAGTCAATTCAAAAGAATCCTATTATATTGGAGCTTTTATGGTAGGGGCCTATCAGGAAATTCTGGGAGATTTGCATAATCTTTTTGGAGATACCAATGCAATTCATGTATCAGTAAAAGATGATACATTTGTCATTGATCAGGTTATTGATGGAGAAACAGTTGCTGAAGTTCTTGACTATGTACAGTATAATTCCAAAAAAATGGTAAGGGCGGTCGAAATATGGGTAACCAGTTCAGTTAAGTCTGGAAAAATTACCATTGAAGAAGGAAAAGAATTTTTATCAACCTATCGCTCAGGGTTATATGGATACACTTACCTTGAATGATCATAGATGATTACCATAAAATGTGAATACATAAATCATTGCCATAAATGCAGGTAAATATCTTATGGTTTGTTCAGGCAAATATGAAATTAGTTCTTTATATGTTTTTTTTCCGCCTGAACTTTCGACAGCTCTTCGGATAGTACCCGGACCAGCCTGATATGCAAGCAAAGCCAGATGCCAGTCTCCAAACCTTTCATTCATTTCTTTAAGATATTTACATGCAGCTATTGTAGAAGCTAACGGATCTGTTCTCTCATCTACATTATGATCAATTTTTAATCCGCAATGAATACCGGTTTCCTTTTTAAATTGCCATAATCCTACCGCTCCTGAAGGTGAAACAGCAATTTCCGATAATGCAGATTCAAGTATTGGTAAAAATTTTAATTCGGGAGGAAGATCAAATTCATCTAAATACTTAATAAATATTGGGAAAAAACTTGCTGACCTTTCCAATATTTGAAAAACCTGATCAATTCTCTCAGTAAAATAAAGATTTATATAGTCCCGTACTTTTTCGTTATAAAATAATTCAATTTGAGAATTTTTGTTGACCTCAGCAATATGACATTCGAAATATAAATCAGGATAATCTTTTATATCAAAGTAAATATTATTAATGCAGGTATTATTAACACTCCGGGGTTTGGAGGGGCTGAAGCTATAGCCTGAAACAATATTTACATTAAGAATAAGGGTTAAAATTATATATAGCATATTTAGTTTTTTCAAATTAAGTGAAATCTCAAACTAAAAATTAAATCAGTTCAAAGTAATAAGTTAATGGGAAATAATTATTCTGAACTTTTGAACACAGGTTATTCAGGAAATTCATTTGTGCCATTTTTCTGAATAATATATTTGATGTCAGCTTCAAAGAAATCGGAAACCTTATGAACATCTGTGATCATAAATTTAACATAATTATTCTTTATTGTTTTTAATGTAAATATATCATAAGGCTCAAGCAGGCCCGTAAGCGGGATTGATGAAGGATAATCAGCTGTTTTATAATTTTTAAAAAATGTTTTTGCTTCTTCTTCATTACTAAATTTTCCGTTGAGATAAAAGCCATTTGGGTTATTACTGAGAACTGACAGTTTTATCCCAACGGCATTTCCTGATAAGTTTATTGAGTCAACAGGGGCAATATCAGCTTCTTCAGTTAATAAAATAACATCAACATATTTCCTGTTTTCGAATGAATATCCTTTAACATAATAAACTGCGGAAAGATATTTACGTGTACTTATGGTAATTTTCCCTGTATTAACAGCAGGATTATCTTTCTCGCAAGATATGAGTGAAAGGATAAAAATATAACAGGCTGAAAACAAAATCCGTCTCATAATTCATAATTTTTTAACCTATTATTAAAATGCTGCCATTAGGAGATCAATATTTTTGGAAGGAAGATCAAACACTTTTCCAATATAATCATTAGTAAGTATTCCGTTATATACATAAACCCCGTGTCTGAACCCCGGGTCTTCTTTAAGCATGGCATTGAGGCTTCCTGTATCAGCAAGGCTGAGGAAAATGGGAAGGAATACATTACTTATGGCTATACTTGCTGTTCTGGCAACCCGTGAAGGGATATTTGGCACACAATAATGAACAACTCCATATTTGGTAAAAACAGGGTCCGTTTGGGAAGTCCTTTCGGATGTTTCCACACATCCTCCCTGATCAATACTTAAATCAACTATTACAGAACCCTTTTTCATTAATTTTACCATATCTTCAGATATAAAATATTTAGGGCCTTTTTCTGAAAGATGCATTGCACCTATGATAACATCAGCAGATTGCAGGGCTTTTCTTATTACCCTTTCGTGAATTATTGAAGTATGAAGCCTTACTCCAAGATTATTTTGTAATCGTGTAAGGCGATGTACACTCCTGTCAAACACTTTTACAAATGCGCCCAGCCCCATTGCTGCACGTACGGCATATTCAGCTGCTGTACCGGCTCCAAGTATTAAGACCTCTGTCGGGGTTATGCCGGTAATTCCGCCCAACATTACGCCTTTACCGCCTCTTTGATTACTTAGGTATTCAGCAGCGATCAAAACTGCAGTATTACCGGCAATACTGCTCATTGAACGGGTTACAGGATAATAATTATTTTCATCTTTTATCCGCTCAAAACAAATGGCAGTTATTCGTTTTTTTATCAGGCAATTAATAAATTCTTTACGCTGATTCGTTAATTGAAGAGAAGAAATAATTATTTGCTGATGTTTCAGATAGTCAAGTTCCTCATTTACCGGTGGAGCAATTTTAAGAATTATATCGGCACGATAAATCTCTCCTTTTTCCGAAATTATTTTAGCACCTTTTTCGCTATAATCCTGATTGGTATAATTTGCAGCTTTGCCTGCTTCATTCTCAATAAATACTTCATGCCCGTTATTAACAAGTATTTCAACTGCTTCAGGTGTAAGGGCTACCCTGCTTTCAGCCTGATGATCTTCTTTTGGGATACCAATTGTCAAACTTTGTGGTTTCCTTCCAATTTCAAGTGTTTCCTCTTTTGGTAAAAGTCCGCCATTAGGAAAAGTAAAACCATGTGATGAAGATACAGATTTTTCCATCTGAATTAGAATGTTTATAACAGAGCAATATACTATATTATATCAATATTATCAAGAATTAATTAAGGGGAATTTTATTAATAACAAGCGACTGCCATCAGCCCTTTCATTAAAATAAACTCTCACACATTCAGGAGGTAATAATTCTTCAGCCCTTTCAGGCCATTCAATTAAACAAATTCCATCTCCATAAAAATAATCCTCATATCCAATATCATACAATTCGTTTATTTCTTTTATCCTATATAAATCAAAATGATAAAAAAATTGCCCTGATTCAGATATGTATTCGTATATCAAAGCAAATGAAGGGCTGCTTACAAGATCTTTTATACCTGCAGCTCTACAAATAGCTTTAATAAATGTGGTTTTCCCGACACCCATTTCACCATAAAATGCAAAAATTCGGTGTTTATCAAAGAGTTTTAAAAATTCTCCTGCAGGCTTATCAATTGTCTCCGGGCTTTCTATTATTAATTCCATAACAATGATCTGATTTATGCCTGCATACTTATAAGTGGCAATAACATTTCTTCCATTGAGATCCCTCCATGCTGATAAGTATTACGGTAATAATTTACAAAATAATTGTAATTATTGGGATAAACCATAAAATCATAATTCATTGCAAAAATATAGGAAGAACTAATATTTGCTTTTGGAAGATGAATAAGTTCCGGTTTGTTTATCTCAAATACTTCTTTTGGGTTATATGCAAGATTTCTTCCCATTTTATAACGTAAATTGGGAGAAGTTTTTTTATCGCCAACCACTTTAATTGGATTATTTACACGAATTGCACCATGATCAGTCATTAATATAACCTTTACACCACTACCCGCAATTGCCTTAATCAATTCAAGCAGATAAGAATGCCTGAACCAGGAAAGCGTCAGGGACCTGTATGCCCTGTCATTATTTGCTAATTCCTGAATTACTTCCATATCGGTACTTGCATGAGAAAGCAAATCCACAAAGTTATATATGAGAATATTAAGATCATAATTCAACAGATCGCCAGCAGATTCAGTAAGTTTTTTACCGGCTTTAATATTGTTTATTTTTTCATAATTGAATTTATATTTTTTACCGCTTCTTGCAAGCTGTTTTTCAAACAACTCTTTTTCCATTAGATTCTTTCCGGATTCGTCTTCATCAAATACCCATATTTCAGGATATTTCTCGAAAATGGAGCAGGGCATTAACCCGGCAAAAATTGAATTTCTTGAATATTGGGTAGCAGTTGGAAGGATACTAAAATATAACTCTTCTTTTTCAAGCTTAAGATACATTGTGATATCCCGTTGTAAAGTTTTCCACTGATCAAAACGAAAATTATCAATCAGTAAGACAATAACCTTTTCTCCTTTATCCAAAAGGGGGAATACCGATGAATAAAAAACACCGGGTGACATCAAGGGCTTGTCAGCTTTTGGATCGCTAAACCATTTAATATAGTTTGATTTGATAAATCTGGAAAAACCCTTGTTTGCTTCTTCATGTTGTAATTCAAGAACCTCATCAAGTGTTTCATCCATAGAGCTTTCAAGCTCAAGCTCCCAATAGGTTAATTTTTTATATATATCAACCCATTCATTAAATGTAAATGCATTATTAATCATCCGGCTAATCTCATCAAACTGGGTCCGGTATTCCATGGTAGTTTTCCGGCTTATCAATCTTTTGTTTTCAAGTATCTTTTTTATTGCCAGAAGTATTTGTCTTGGATTAACAGGTTTAATGAGATAGTCAGCAATTTTGGACCCGATAGCTTCATCCATTATATCCTCTTCTTCCGACTTGGTTATCATCATTACCGGAAGAAAAGGATTAAAGGACTTAATGTGTTGCAGAGTCTCAAGTCCGCTTAAACCAGGCATGTGTTCGTCTAATATTAGCAGATCGAATTCTTCGGATTTTATCCTGTTTATAGCATCCAGCCCATTTGTTACTGATGACATTAAGAAACCCTTCTCCTCTAAAAAGATCAAATATGGTTTTAAAAGATCCATCTCATCATCAACCCACAATATTTTTACTTCCTCTTTCATCTTAATTAGTTATTGGGGGAGGGCATACGGGTTTCATAAAACATCAGGTATTTATCAATATCTTTATCCTTCATTAATATATTGAAATTATCCAGGGATATCAGGAAAAGTATATTATTCTCACTTTCAATATCTTTTAAAATATTATCATCGTTTCTAAATAAATCCAGATATTTAGAGGCACCTGACCAGTCGGAGAAAGTTCCGATTATAAACAATATTCTTTCAGACAGAAATTCATGTTGAATAGAAAGCTTTAAGTTATTAAAATTATCAATATTAAAATTAATAATATTAAAATCCATTTGATTCTGGTTTATTCCTTTTTGGGTACTATATACAAAAAAGTGAGGCGTGGAACTATCTGCTTTATATAATTCTATAGATGAAGCACGCTTATCGGCAATTTTTAGTTCAGGAGAAGAAGAATAAATAAAATCTGTCATCTCCTTTGCGTATAATGCTACTTCATGTTCCGGAAATTTATTTTGCACTTTCATCATTTCGTCCTTTAAAGCTTCCCTGCCATTTATGCCGCCTATTGCTAAAGCTCTCAGGAGGCTGAATCTTGCTAATAGATCATTGTCATTATAAGATGAAAGCGCTTTGTCAGCATTATTTATTACCAGTTGATAATCGTTATTATTGAATGCTTTAAAAGTTTCATCATAAAATAAATATTCTTTCTGTTTTTCAATTTTTAGTTGTGAAATATAATCAGGATCTGTAAGCATTTTTACCACAGGGCTATCGGGAAATCCATCAATAAGACGGCCTCTGTAATAATTAGCTTTTGAAGGCTCGTTTAACTGATCAAATAATTCATACAGGTAATAATAAGAGTCATGAGTGTATTTTCCACCAGGATATTTCTTGAGTAATTCCTCATAAGAATCAATAGCCTTGTTTTTATCATTCAGGTCATTGGAATATATTTGCCCAAGATTAAAAAGAGCTTCAGAAAGACGTGAATGAGATAATTCCATCATTGAATCAGTTAATGGAATGTTCTGAAGATAAAAATCTCTGGTTTTATTACTCATTAATGTTACAGTTCCCGATATAGTATCTTCATTCCCAATAGTTTCGGCAGTTTCAAAAAACGTTTCCACTGACTGTTTATTTTTCCTCCGCCAGTTATCTTCAAGTCTTCGGTTTCCCCAAAGCATACGGAATTCCGGTTGTCCAAAACTTTTAGCATTTAGATTATAGAAATACCATTTCCCTTCTTCACTTCCGGAAGCTGATCTTGCCAATCCCTGTGATAAGACCATTTGTGCATGCCTTGTATCCGTCTGCTCCCTGCTCTGCTGCAATCTATCCTCTTCTTCTTTTTTTACAATATCGGCAATTATTTTATCAATTATAGTTAATCTTTGCTGTTCGGTGAGTGATGCCAGCATTTGCAGGCTATCTTCAAGCTGACAGGTTTTTAAATTTTTAACAAGATGTCCCAGACTGATCGTTTTTCGCTCCAGCTCATTATATTTTTCATAATCTGTATTCATATATTGTAAAGAACTATCATAATAAGCCTGTGCCATGGGATAATCCTTCCGTTCATAATACAAATCTCCCAGTGTCAGATATGCCTGCCCTTTTTGAAAATAGTCTGCATTTGCAGTATTTACACTCATCCTGAAATAATCAATTGCATTTTCAATATTTTCCTGCTTCATCTCGAGGTGACCAAGTGCATAATATATCCGGTCAAGATATTCAGTATTTTTTTCATCTTTAAGCATTTTTTTTAACTGTAGCTGAATGCTTTTCCCCTCATCGCTACCTGTCCTGAAAGTAGAAACCATATTTATCCTTGCATTAAATGTCATTTCATAAGGAGGGTTCATTTTAATAACTTCTCTAAACATTTTAGCAGCAGGTTCATATTGTTCAGTTTCAAGGTATAACTGTGCAAGAATATATGAATATCTGGTTTTTGTTTTTTTATTTCGTGTATAATTCAGACTTTTTTCAAGCCATGGAAATGCTTTTTCATAATTATACTGTTTAATAAACAGATCAGCAAATGTAATATACAGATCCTCCCTGTATTTTTTTGGCATAGCTGCATCATTTTCTACTTGTTTGAGGACCCTTTCAGACTCCTTAAATTCATTTTGTTCATTATATGCCCTTGCCATCCAGATAAAAGCTTCATAACGGTTTTGTTCATTGGGGAAATCTGTTATCAGCCTGCGAAAAGTTTCCAATGCCATATTAAATTCACGTTTATAAACATAGGCTTTACCCATTAATAAAAGATTATCATCAATCCATTTATTATATTCTTTCAAGTTATAAAAGTCTTTTTCCCTTTGTGTAACAGGGCCTTTCCTCATTTCGGGCTTGCTGGTAATTGAATGCAGGCTGATTACTTTGGCCGCTTTTGACAGGGCCCTGTCCATATCTGATGAAACATAACGGACAACAGACTCATTTGAGTAATAAAAAACAGGAAGTATTTGTAAATAATTATCTGCTATATTTTTTTCAGCTTTTTCAACTCCTTTTTTAAAGCTTTCATTACCATTAAAAAAAATATTATATTTTGATGTAAGATTATGATAAGAACGGCTAATCGCGGTATTTTTTTCTGTGGAACAAGCCGAAAGCAACACAGCAATCAACAAATATAAAATATATACATGTGATCTCAATTGAACATAAAGCTTTATCTGTAATTAACTTCAAAAACAGCAGGATATTTTATTATTAAAAGAAAAATGTCAAATATTTTTCTTCAGGTATCTTTTTTCATTCAATGTTTATATTTTCCGTAACTTATTTTCGATACAAAAATACAAAGAAAACAAACTATTCACTTATGACGATTCCTTTTATCAACCTCATTTTAAAGCTAAAATTTCTGTAATAAGGCAAGTGAAGAACTTTAATCAAGTTTAAGAACAGCCAGGAAAGCAGTTTGTGGCACTTCAATATTTCCTACCTGACGCATCCTTTTTTTACCTTTTTTCTGTTTTTCGAGAAGCTTGCGCTTTCTTGTAATATCACCTCCGTAACATTTAGCTGTTACATCTTTCCGAAGGGCTTTCACAGTTTCACGGGCTATAATTTTAGATCCTATTGCAGCCTGAATGGCAATCTCAAATTGCTGCCTGGGAATGAGCTCCTTTAGTTTTACACACATCTTTCGTCCGAAATCATAAGCATTTACCCTGTGAATAAGTGTTGAAAGTGCATCGACCATTTCGCCATTCAATAAAATATCAAGTCTTACGAGATCAGCCTTTTTATATTCAGTCGGATAATAGTCAAATGATGCATACCCTTTTGAAATACTTTTAAGTTTATCATAGAAATCGAATACTATTTCGGCCAATGGGATATCAAAACTAAGTTCCACCCGGTTAGTTGTGAGGTAAATTTGGTTTATCAGGGTTCCTCTTTTATCCAGGCAAAGCTTCATTACAGTTCCAACATATTCCGCCTGTGAAATTATCTGTGCCCTGATATATGGTTCTTCAATATAATCTATATAATTTGCTTCGGGGAGACCTGATGGATTATGTACATCCATTATTTCTCCTTTTCTGTTAAGAACCCTGTATGATACATTTGGAACTGTTGTTATTACATCCAGATTAAATTCACGGTCAAGCCTTTCCTGTATTATTTCCATATGAAGAAGTCCGAGAAAGCCACATCTAAATCCGAAACCCAGAGCAGCAGATGATTCAGGAACAAATGTCAGTGAAGCATCATTTAATTGTAATTTTTCGATGGAAGCACGAAGGTCTTCATAATCATCAGCATCTACAGGATAAATACCTGCAAAAACCATGGGTTTAACTTCTGAAAATCCTTCAATAGCATTTGAACAGGGATTTTCAACATGAGTGATAGTATCTCCCACTTTCACCTCCCTGGTAGATTTTAAACCGGAAATTATATAACCCACATCGCCTGCACAAAGGATGTCCCGTGCTTCGGGCCTTAGTCCAAGTATACCAATTTCATCGGCATTATATTCCTTTTTATTGGAATAAAACATTACATAATCATCTGTTCTGATACATCCGTTAAAAATTCTGAAATAGGCATAAATTCCCCTGAATGGATTAAATACTGAATCGAAAATCAAAGCTTGTAAAGGAGCATTTATATCCCCTTTGGGGGGCGGGATTTTTTTAATAATTGAATG
Organism: uncultured Bacteroidaceae bacterium; assembly: GCA_964563105.1. Classification (GTDB taxonomy): domain Bacteria; phylum Bacteroidota; class Bacteroidia; order Bacteroidales; genus CAYVTV01. Next base: position 28,451 of record CAZLXM010000005.1, on the reverse strand, counting down.
TAATATAGTTTCAACACCCATCCCGGTTTTGCCACTTGCTTCAATGATATCATCCGCTGAACAACCGGTGAGGTCCATTATCTGGTCTTTAACCTCATCGGGCATTGCGCTTTCCATATCCATCTTGTTCAGAACAGGGATAATTTCCAGATTATTATCAATAGCCTGATATAAATTTGTGATTGTCTGGGCCTGGATACCCTGAGTTGCGTCTACTATCAGCAGTGCACCTTCACAAGCTGCAATTGCCCGTGATACTTCATAGGAAAAATCAACATGTCCGGGAGTATCAATCAAATTAAGTGTATAAATTTCATCTTCATATTTATATAACATCTTAACGGCATGACTTTTAATTGTGATACCTCTTTCCCTCTCCAAATCCATATTATCAAGTACCTGATCCTTAAAATCTCTTTCAGAAACTGTTTCGGTTATTTGTAATAACCTGTCGGCAAGGGTACTTTTTCCATGATCAATATGAGCTATAATACAAAAATTCCGGATATTCTTCACTCGCTAAATTTAATTTAAAACACAGAATGTTAAAATGTTATAACTTTACTTCGATTAATTTATTCTTTAATTTTTGATATTCCTTTAAACATTTTTAAAATCGAAAAAAAAATAAGGATATATTAAACTCATAAAAAATCAGCCTCTGATTGCCTTAATTCCAGGTAATTCTTTTCCTTCAATAAATTCGAGCATGGCCCCTCCACCGGTAGAAACATAACTTACCTTATCGGCGAGGCCAAATTTATTGACTGCAGCAACAGAATCCCCTCCTCCGACAAGGCTGAATGCGCCCTTAGAAGTGGCCCTGGCAATAGCTTCTGCAATTGCTACAGTCCCTTTTTGAAAATTAGGCATTTCAAATACTCCCATTGGCCCATTCCAAAGAATTGTTTTTGAATTTTCAATTATCTCAGAATAAAGTTGAATTGTTTTTTCACCAATATCAAGGCCTAACCATCCATCTACACCTTCATCAATGGGGGCAGGTTTGACACTGGCGTCATTATCAAACTTATCAGCAAGAATCTGATCAACAGGGAGGATTAATTTTACACCTTTAGCCAGGGCTTTTTTAATTAAATCATTTGCTATATCAAGTTTATCTTCCTCACACAGGGATTTCCCTATTTCCCCCCCTCTTGCTTTGATAAATGTATAAGTCATTCCTCCTCCTATAATAAGGTTATCAACTTTATCAAGCAAATTTTCAATAACCAATATTTTATCCGAAACTTTTGCTCCACCCATTATAGCAGTAAATGGCTTATCTGCTTTTAAAAGGACTTTTTCCATAGCATTGAGCTCGTTGGTAATAAGATAGCCAAACATACTATTACCTGGAAAATATGCAGCCACAAGGGCTGTAGAAGCATGTGCACGATGAGCTGTGCCAAAAGCATCATTTATATAACAATCGGCATAAGAAGCGAGTTGTTTGGTGAACTCTTTCTGCTTTTCCTTTACTACTGATTTTGCTGCCTTTTTTTCTTCTTCACTTGCATCTTTTGCAAGATGATATGCTTTCCCTTCTTCCTCTTCATAAAACCGGAGATTCTCCAATAAAACAACTTCTCCGGGTTTTAATGAAGCTGTAATTGTTTTTGCCTTATCCCCCATGCAGTCACCAGCAAAAATAACCGGAAGGCCTAAAACTTTTTCTACTGCAGGAACAACATGCTTTAATGAAAACTTTTCCTGAGCTTTACCATCAGGACGACCCAGATGTGACATTAAAATTACAGAGCCGCCGCTATCTAAAACTTTTCTGATAGTAGGCAGTGCACCCCTTA
>CAZLXM010000005.1:3417-26612 GCA_964563105.1 uncultured Bacteroidaceae bacterium | reverse complement strand
GACTTCAAAATTACTGTTCAGCGGAACGTTGAAATCAACCCTGATGAGAGCTTTTTTCCCCGAAAAGTTATAGTTATCAATTGTAAGCATTTGTGAAGATTTTTTGGTTATTAATTATTTACTTTCAAAATAAAGCTCAAAGTTAAAAAAAGTATTTTTATAATTATCTTTGTTAAAATATATGGCTAATATTTTGATCAAAAAATAATCCTGCCAATTTTATGGCCGGAGTATAAAAATAGCCGGTAATAATAACATGATATGCTATTTAAGGAAATACCGGGACAAGAAATAATTAAAAAAAGGTTAAGACAAAGTGTAAACGAGGGCAGAATAAGTCATGCCCAGTTATTCCACGGCCCTGAAGGCTCAGGAAAGCTTGCACTGGCTTTGGCTTATGCACAATTTATTTTCTGCATCCATAGAAATGAAACAGATGCCTGTGGTCAATGCCCATCCTGTATTAAATTAAAAAAATATATCCATCCCGATCTTCATTTTGTATTTCCATCAGTATCAGTTAATAAAAGTGATGACAGTGCTGATAGTGCATCTTCAGTAAGTTTATCAGAAAAGTGGAGAGAAGCATTAATTGAAAATCCTTATTTGAATCAATTTCAATGGTATGAAAAAATAGGGATGGAAAATAAGCAAGGTTTAATAAGTACTCAGGACAGCAGTGAAATACTCAGAAAGTTATCTGTTAAATCGTATGAGTCGGATTATAAAATTCTTGTTATGTGGCTCCCGGAAAGGATGCATATCACAGCAGCCAACAAGCTTCTTAAAATTATAGAGGAACCACCTCCATATACTCTTTTTTTGTTTGTTTCCGAAAATTATACTGAAATTCTTCCGACAGTTCTTTCCCGGACCCGGATAATTAAAATCCCTCCATTTAAAGATGAAGATATCAGACAATCTCTTTTGGAAAAATATAATTTACAGCCCGAAAAAGTAATTGACATAGTACGGCTGGCTAATGGAAATTATAATAAAGCTCTCACTTTCCTTGAATCAGATGAAAATAATAAAGAATGTTTTGAAAGATTTGTGCAATTGACAAGATCGGCTTATTCCAGAAAACTGGAAAATATAATGCGGTGGGTAGAAGAGATATCATCTTATGGAAGAGAAAGACAGAAATCTTTCCTTTTATATGCAATACGTATGTTTAGAGAAAATTATCTGCTCACTCTCAACGTAAGCGAATCAACACACATGACAAGCTATGAAAATGATTTCTCCAAAAAATTTTCTAAATTTGTTAATGATGTAAATATCAATCAATTATATGAAGAGCTAAACGATGCTTACAACCATATTTCTGGCCACGCATATGCACGAATTGTCTTTCTTGATATGTGTCTGAAGATTGGAAAACTATTAAATCAATGATTTTTTTCATTAATTTTACATTTTTCTCCCTTAAGAATTAAAATAATGATAAATAGAGGATATTGCAAGCAACCCTGCAATGATAATGAAAAGGAATGCAGGAACAAAGTCATTCAATATTATAATTCATGTGCCAAGCTTGATAATTTTGACTGGTTAGGGGCAATTCCCGTATCAGCCGGTGATACTGACCTTACAGAGATAAGGTTCAAAAATACACGCAAGGGTATCTATAAAAATGTTAATCAATTAAGATTAAAAAAAGGAGATATAGTTGCAGTTGAAGCATCACCGGGGCATGATATTGGGATTGTAAGCCTTACCGGGCCATTGGTTTTAAGAAAGCTTGCCATGAATGAATCAACTGTTCGGACAGATGAATTTAAAAAGATTTATAGGAAAGCAAAACCGGCAGATCTTGAAAAATGGAAAGAAGCCATTGATCTTGAAGAGAATACTATGATAAAATCAAGACAAATATCTGCCGGGCTTAATTTAAATATGAAAATTGGAGATGTTGAATATCAGGGAGATAAAACAAAAGCTATCTTCTACTATATTGCAGATGAAAGAGTAGATTTCAGGGAATTGATCAAGCTTCTCGCTGAAGAATTCAAGATTCGCATAGAAATGAAACAGATAGGTGCCAGGCAGGAGGCAGGGCGCATAGGGGGAATAGCTTCATGCGGAAGGGAATTGTGTTGCTCTACCTGGATGTCAAGCTTTATTTCTGTAACAACAGCTGCTGCCCGTTACCAGGAAGTATCCCTGAATCCGCAAAAACTTGCCGGACAATGCGGGAAACTAAAATGTTGTTTAAACTACGAGGTTATTAGTTACATGGATACACAAAAAGATTTTCCTGATAAAGAAACAGCCCTGAAAACAAAAAATGGAGACTGGTTTCACCAAAAGACTGATGTTTACCGGAAACTATATTGGTATTCGCTTGATAAACAATCCATGATTAATCTGGTTCCCGTTCCGGTAGAAAAGGTAAAGGATATTATTGAATTGAATTCTAAAGGAATAATTCCCGAAAGCCTGGAAAAACTGAATAATAAAAAAGCCCCTGAAGAAAACTCATATCGGAACGACGCGGGAGAGGCCAGTGTTACACGTTTTGACCATACAAAAAAAAGTAAAAGGAAAAAAACAAGAAAAGATCCTTAAATGAAAATAATTCACTATTAAAATTGTGTATGAAAAAGAAGGGCAAAAAATCTGAGACCTGTTCGTATAAACCGGGCCGTTTATATCTCTTTATAACTTTTTTCACAATTCTGATGATACAAGCCTGCGATCCCAACATGTTTTATGATGTATATCAAAAAACAAATGAGGGGATGTGGCATTATGATGACAAAAAAATTTTTGAAGCTGAGGTAAGCGATTCACTTCAGCCCTATAACCTTCTTGTAAACATTAGGCACACGACTGATTATCCCTACGAAAACCTTTTTATTTTGATTACAACAGTTAGTCCTGCAGGAGTTTCAATAAAAGATACTCTGGAGATTATGATAACAAATGAAAAAGGGAAATGGTATGGCTATGGCTATGGTAAAATTAAGCATATAAGCAGAATGTATAAAAATAACATAAGATTCCAATACCCGGGAAATTATAAATTTATTCTGGAACAGGGAGTTAGGGCGCCGGAGGTACCTGTAACAGATGTAGGATTCAGAATAGAAAAATATAAGTATCCTAAATAATTAAACTCCTTTGGGAAAGAATAAGTTACAACGGTTTGAAGAGATGGCTGCTTTCCAAAGGGTCATTCAGCCCCCTTTTAAGGAGATATTCTCACAGGACCACCAATTTAAAGGACAGTGGAAGAAAATGGTCTTTAACAATAACAACCCGATTGTTCTCGAATTGGGATGTGGCAAAGGAGAATATACAGTAGGCCTGGCAAAAATGTTTCAACATAAAAATTTCATAGGGGTAGATATAAAAGGTGCCAGAATTTGGAGAGGCGCAAAAATAATTAATGAGGAAAATATAAATAATGCTGCTTTTCTAAGAACAAGAATTGAATTTATTTTTCGTTTTTTCGATAAAAATGAAGTTGATGAAATATGGCTGACTTTCCCCGATCCTCAACTTAAATTAAAAAAAAGAAAAAAAAGATTATGTTCTTCAGAATTCCTCAGCTTATACCAAAATTTCCTTAATGATAATGGTTTTATTCACCTGAAAACAGATTCTCAGCAACTATTCCACTATGCTGAAGCTATTGTTCAAAAAAATAACCTGGAAATATCATTCAGCACAAAAAATCTTTATCATTCCGATAAACAAGATGATATCTTGAGAATACAAACATTTTATGAAAGGCAATTTCTTAATGAAGGTAAACCCATTTATTATTTGCAATTTAAACTTCCTTCAGATAAGATATTGATAGAACCTGAAATTAATAAGTTTGAAAAAGTTTAAAAATAAAGGCCTGCAAACTGAAAATGACGGATTTTTCAGCAGAGTATATGAAATAACTTCCTGCATACCATATGGAAGAGTTACCAGTTACGGGGCTATTGCACGTTATCTCGGAACTGCACGCTCTGCCCGTATGGTAGGCTGGGCACTGAATAATTCAGGTTCTTTACAGAAATATATTCCTGCCCATCGTGTAGTTAACAGAAATGGATTACTTACAGGAAAACATCATTTTGGAGGAAAAAATGTAATGCAGGAACTTTTAGAAAGTGAAGGGATAAAAGTAGAAAATGACAGGGTTAAATTTTTTGAAAAAACTTTTTGGGACCCTAATAAAGAATTAGACTAAATAATAATAATTTTTTGATATATTTGTATAAATTTTTTTAAATGATGAAGCTTACTAAAGAACAGATACTGGAAATTTTAAAGCAGGTAAAGCATCCCGAAACCGGAAAGAACATTGTGGAAATGGGGATAATAAATAATGTTACACTAAACAATAACAGAGTTGGCCTTAGCTTAACTTTCAAGAAAAAAAATGACCCTTTTAAAAATTCAATCCGCAATGCTTGTATAAAAATTTTAGAAAAGCAATTAAATAATGAAACAGAAGTAACAGTTGAAGAACTTGCATTTTCTGATCCAGGTAGTGAACAAAAAGCCGGTTTATCGGGAGTGAAAAATATTATTGCCGTTGCTTCTGGAAAAGGCGGAGTAGGAAAATCGACAGTTGCTGTTAATCTTGCGGTTGCTGTTGCAAAAACCGGGGCATCAACAGGGTTGGTTGATGCAGATATTTATGGCCCTTCTTTGCCTCGCATGTTTGATCTTTATGGGGCCAGGCCTCAAATTCGTCAGGAAGGAAAGATGGAATACATTATTCCGGTTAAAAAGCATGGTGTAAAATTATTATCAATCGGATTTTTTGTTAATCCTGAAGATGCTTTGGTATGGAGAGGCCCAATGGCAACAAATGCATTAAAACAGTTATTACATCAGAGTGATTGGGGCGATCTTGACTACTTGTTCATTGATATGCCTCCCGGTACCGGAGATGTTCATCTGACCCTTGTTCAGGAAGTCCCTGTTACAGGGGCAATAATCATTAGTACACCTCAACAGGTAGCACTTGCCGATGCAATAAAAGGGATATCTATGTTCAGGGGGGATAAAATAGATGTTCCTATATTAGGGCTTGTGGAAAACATGGCCTGGTTTACCCCTGCCGAGCTCCCTGAAAACAAGTATTATATTTTTGGTAAAGAAGGTTGCAAGAAATTAGCTGAAAAAATGGATATTGAGTTTTTAGGACAGATACCTATCGTACAGTCTGTTTGTGAAGACGGGGACTCAGGGCGCCCTTCGGTCCTTGACGAAAATACCTTACAGGGAAAAGCTTTTAAAGAGCTTGCATCCAAAGTTATCTATGAGATAGATAAGCGCAACAAAGAGAAAGAACCTACCAGGAAAGTTGAAATTACGAATTATGAAGGCTGCGATGCAGTAAATAAAAACAATAAGTCATAAATAATATGGATTTAACAGCAAAAGTTAATAGTGCACTTGAAAAAATAAGACCATATCTTCAGTCAGATGGCGGAGATATCAGTCTTGTAGAGATCACAAATGATAATGTAGTAAAAGTAAAGCTTTTAGGAACATGCCATGGTTGCCCTTATAGTGTAATGACATTAAAAGCCGGCGTTGAACAGGCTGTTATTCAGGAAGTTCCTGAGATTAAAGAAGTAATTGCGGTATAACAGGGAATTTATAATTAAGGTGTACAAATTCTTAAAGATACCCGCTTGTTTATAATAACTTAAATTTTACAGACTTTATTTTTCACTTTTCTTTTTTATCCATGTATCCCTTAAGGAGACAGTTCTGTTAAATACCGGACTTTCGGGTTTACTCAGCGGATCAACACTAAAATATCCCAGACGTTGAAACTGAAAATGCTCATATGGTTTAGCATCTTTAAGTCCCGCTTCAATATAACATTCGGACAGGATTTTTAATGAACCGGGATTCAGAAATTCTTTAAAATCACGGTCTTTATGATTGTCCGGCTCAGGGTCGCTGAACAAACGATCATAAAGCCTGACCTCAGCTTTAACTGCATGTGGGACAGAAAGCCAGTGAAGGGTACTCTTTACTTTCCGGTTTGATTGCGGTCTGCCGCTGCGTGTTTCAGGGTCATAGCTGCATCTTATCTCTTTGATCTGTCCGCTTACCGGATCTTTAATTATCTCTTCACACTTAATAATATAGGCAGATTTCAGGCGAACCTCCCCACCAGGGAATAAGCGGAAAAAGTTCTTATGAGGCACTTCCATAAAATCATCCTTTTCAATATAAATTTCCCTTGAAAAAGGGATATATCTAGTTCCCATGCTTTCATCCTCAGGATTATTTATTGTTTCCAATTCTTCAACCTTCCCTTCCGGATAATTTGTCAAAATCAATTTTACAGGATTTAAGACAGCCATAACTCTCGGAGCTATTTTATTCAGATCTTCCCTTACACTATGTTCCAGAAGAGAAACATCAATTATCCCGTCAGTCTTAGTAATCCCAATTTTTTCAGAAAAATTCCGAATTGAGGCAGGTGTATATCCTCTTCGCCTCAGGCCTGATAATGTAGGCATTCGCGGGTCATCCCATCCATTAACAAGCTTATTATTAACGAGCTCAAGCAATTTCCTTTTGCTCATTATTGTATAATTAAGATTTAATCTTGCAAATTCAATCTGCCTTGGTCTAATTGTTCCGGGGTTATAAATCTGATCAAGATACCATTCGTATAATGGCCGGTGTACTTCAAACTCAAGCGTACATAATGAATGGGTTATACCTTCGATATAATCAGACTGACCATGCGCCCAGTCGTACATAGGATAAATACACCATTTGTCTCCTGTTCTGTGATGTGGTTTATGAATGATCCTGTACATAACCGGGTCTCTCATATGCATATTTGGCGATGCCATATCGATTTTAGCCCTTAAGACCCGGGTGCCTTCAGGAAATTCTCCCTCTTTCATCCTTATAAAAAGATTAAGGTTTTCTTCAACAGACCTGCTCCGGTATGGACTTTCTTTTCCGGCTTCAGTAAGAGTCCCTTTTTGTTCTGCTATAGCATCAGAAGACTGATCATCAACATATGCTTTTCCTGCTTTTATAAGCTGAAGTGCCCATTCATACAACTGATCAAAATAATCAGAAGCATAATATTCCCTATCTTCCCAGTCAAATCCAAGCCAGCGGATATCCTCCTTAATTGATTCTACATATTCAAGTTCTTCTTTAACAGGATTTGTATCATCGAAACGAAGATTGGCCTTCCCTCCGTATTTGAGGGCAACCCCAAAATCCAGGCAAATAGCTTTTGCATGGCCAATATGTAAATATCCATTTGGTTCGGGAGGAAAACGAGTATGAATTATTTTATTATTCTTCCCTGCTTTCAAATCTTCTTCAACAATAGCTTCAATAAAATGCGGGCCGCGGGATACTTCTTTTTCTTCAGTATTCATAAGGATCTAGAAATTATTATTAAGAATTATATTATTCATTATCAGAACATTATCTTATTACGCCATTATAACTAAAAACTTATTGATTTTTTGTCATTTGCTTAAAGTAACTGCAACAGATCTCATTTTTCCTCCCATTGGCGGGTTCATTTTGCGTATTGTGACAGTAACCTTCTGAATACCTTTAAATTCAGAATAAATAGCTTCAAGTATTCTGTTTGCAATGTTTTCAAGCAGCTTTGATTTTTTAAACATTTCCTGTTTTATGAGCTTATATACTGTCTGATAATTAATTGCATCTGCAAGATCATCAGTATTTGCAGGTATTGACATATCTGTTTCGATAATAATATCAAGCAGAAATTTATTCCCTACTATCTGTTCTTCTGTATAATGCCCATGAAAAGCATAAAACTCCATTTCTTCAAGATGAATCCTGCCCATATATTTGAAGGTTTTTGCGGCGCAAAGTTAATATATATTTAACAGGACCTTATTTTTTACTTCCAAACTGATCAGCAAGCTTATTGATTTCTTCAGCACTTAAAAGGTCACCTGAATGCACCAGTATCCGGTATTTGAAAGTAACCGATGCCCCTGCTGAAAGTTTAAAGTTTAAAATATCTTTTCCCCCTGACAGGGCTTCCTGTCCAAGAGTATTCGCGGCAAATAACCCATAATCTCTGGCATGCCAGTATGTTGGATATCCAACATTTTGGGGATGATCAATTATTGCCAGGGCAACATTTTCACAATCTGCAATTCCGTAAAGTAACATCCATCTTCCTCTGGTCCCCCAAACCGCAGTGCCTGTAATACCTTCACTGCTAAGATAGTTACCTTCCACTCCATTATTGTCCAACACTTTTTCTTTTGTGATATTCGCATTTGAATCCAGCAATAAAACGGGTGATTTTGAAGGAAGTTCCAAAGCCCTGGCCACTCTTATACCAATCATCCCTTCTTTATTATCTTTAAAAAACACTTCTTTCCCTTCAGCCTTTAATGTAGTTATCCTGTCAATAATTATGGTATTGTCTTTTGTGGAAAATTCATAAATTGTATTCTCTGAGAGTAAAACCTCATTTTCATAATTCTTCCATAATGCATTTACTTCAAGCAGGCCTTTTTTACCTCCACTTTTTATTCTGACTACATCCTGGTGTTCAATATATCCATATCTTCCTTTGCTTTCATCAGGCAATATACCGGGATTATTCCAGAAGTCGAGCCCGTTTACATCCCCGTAATTAAGCCACAGGCCCACATGATGCGGATGGTCAAAGCGTTCACCGGGTTTAGGGTCTAACGGAAATCCTCGTGTAAGTGTTCTTCCGCTTAAAGTTTTTAAGGGATATAAAACAGGCTTAGCTATATTATCCGGATAAATGTATGCTGTAAATATTTTTCCGTCATAACTGACCTCTACCTTTTTCTTATCAGGTAAATGTTTTAATGAGATCTTTCCGCCTGATTTAAGTGATCCTGAGGAACATGCCATAACAGCAACAAGCATGAAAATTCCCGTTAGAAAAATAATCCTTTGTATTTTAAATATCATTTAAAAAATAATTTTTATTGTTTAACTTATATTCAAATTAAGTTAAGTTTTTTCATAATACAAAATCCTGCCCTTGTTTTTGTATTTCAACAGTTAAAGTCATTTAAAAAATAATTCCCTGTAAATCATTTGTCACTATTGGATGAGCTTTCATTTCACAAGCAATTAGTTTATGCTCAATATTTTGATGTTTTATTTTACAATAAAATAATATTTTCCTGAATGAATATTTACAATTATCCGGTTTCCTTCTCTTTCAGCATTGATAATTCCGGGAGTGCCTGAAACAAAACTGTTATTTTCCCAAATTTTTGAATTTCCTTCCCATACTGTTGGATTTGCAATTTTAAATAAGGGTAATACAACTGTTGCAGATGAATTTGAAGGTATTTCTACCCGGTGTGTGAAGGAACCATCATTTTTATCCCATATGGAATTTACAAAGCCTGCAATAGTTTCCAGGGAAGAACTTACTGACCGTAAATCTGAAGGAACATAAGGCTCTATGTGAATATTTTTATATCCTTTTGTAGTTTTCCCATCCACAGGTGACTGTATCCCTGCCAGATATTTATAAAAATATTCAACTACAGAACCAAACATCTGATGGTTTTGTGAATTTGCCCCGCCCCATTCTTCCAGTAATGTGGTTGAATTATTGGAAAGCCAGTATCCATATCCCGGATAGCTTGTCTGAGTGACCACTTTGAAAGCAAGATCAGTTTCTCCACTCTTAACAAGTGTTGGCCAAAGATATTTTGTGCCAATAATCCCGGTATTAAGATGATTATTTCTATTCCTGATATCATCAACAATAGTCTTAAAAACCTTATCACGATAAGTTTCCGGAACAAGATCACCAACAAGTGCAAGTAACTGGTAGGTCTGATAAGTTTCATCAGTACCATACAAGGATGTTTCCGGATTAAAAAACTTTTTATTAAACTCTGTTTTTATTGTATCAGATAAGGCGGCAAAATATGATGCATCTTCAGTATGGCCTAGTAATCCTGCTGTTTTTGACATTAACAGGCTGTTATAATAGTAGTAAAAAGTGTTTACCACCGGATGATTCGGACAATCTCTCTGACCAGGTGCACACCATTCTCCCAGAGAGTACCAGTATGTAAGAAAGTTATTTATTATATATGGCTCTTCCGGATTTTCGTCCTGAGTTCCTAATTCCTTTAAATACATTAGATACTTTTTCATGGTCGGATAATGCTCCTTTAAAATACGGATGTCTTCATAATAATGATTCATCCACCATGGGATAAGAATATAAGCACTCCCCCATGCTACTCCTCCGCCCATGCCTCCTACCAGGGTAGGAGAAGTATTTGGTATTCTGCCGTTTTCTTCCTGAGCATCTCTCATATCGTTTAGCCATTTTGTGTACAAAGTAACAATATGAAAATCATGTATAGAGGTTTCTGCAATAACCTGCCCATCACCATTATAACCTCCCTTTTCCCGGTGCGGACAATCGGTAGGATAGCTGTGACAATTACCCATTTGTGACCAAAGGGAGGCATCGTGAATTTTATTTAAAAGCGTATCAGATGAAAAAAATGTTCCGTTTCTTTCAAGTGCTGTTCGTACAACTCTCCCTTCCACTTTAAGTTTAAGAAGATTTTTATTGTCACTGGTGGTTAATTCCATATACCGAAATCCTGTGTAAAAGAAACGTGGTTCATAGACCTCGGTTTTATTGCCTTTAATAGTATAATCAGTCCAGGTCTGGTTATGATATCTAAATTTTGTGCTGAGTTTGTCACCATTTTCAAGTTCTTTAGGAAACAGGGAATCATTTAATGTCTCATTTACACGAACCCTGATAGTTTGCCCTTCTGAGCCTTTTACTTCAATCCTCCACCAGCCGGCAATATTCTGGCCCAAATCAAAGAGATAAACTCCGGGTTCGGGATTTATCCGTTTTATTGGAGTAATGGTTTGTGTTATCTTAAGAGGGGGCATCATTTGTGATTTAAGTTTCCCGACAGCTTCATTGTTAATTACTGTTTGTTCCCAACCAGTATCATTGAAACCTGTTGTACACCAATTCTCTATTTCTTTTCGGGCATCATAGTCTTCACCTCCAAAAAGATGATTGAACAAAACAGGACCTGCTGCATATTTCCATGTATTATCCGTAGTAAGCACAGTGTGGGTTCCATCGGTATAACTTATCATTAGTTGCATAAAAAAACAAGGATTCCCTAAAACAAGATCTTTATTACCCCAAGTCCATCTTCCTTCTTCTTTTAATAGATTATATGCCCCATTAGCAAGCATAGCTCCTGCTACATTATTTCCTTTCTTAAGTAATGAAGTTACATCAAAAGTTGAGTATAAAATCGTTTTCCTGTAATCTGTAATAGAAGGCGCAAGCACTTCATCCCCTACTTTTTTACCATTTATGTAAAATTCATAAAAACCGCGGGCTGTCACAAAAGCAATAGCCTGTTCCACTTTCTTGTTTAAAATAAATTCTTTCCTTAATAAAGGACTTTCATGTCTGATTTTTTCTTTTGTTGTGATCCATTTTGCTTCCCATTCTGATTCATCCAGAATTCCTGTATGGAAAATTGCCGGTTTACTGTAAATCTTTTTAGCTGTATTAGTCCATATACATATTCTCCAATAATATACACGATTACTTTCAAGCGGAACTCCTTCGTATTCAATATTCACGCTTCTATCAGAAAGTATCCTGCCAGAATCCCAAATATCAGCCTGATTTTTTTTAAGGTTCTTTTTTGAAGAACTGACGGTAACCTGATAAGCCTCCTGACTGATACCTCTGGAACCTGAACTCAATTTCCATGTAAAACGAGGATTAGGAATATCCACACCTAAAGGATCACTGAGATATTCAGTCATTAAATCATTTACAATTATTATTTCATTTGTAGAACAAGCTGAAATAAACAGAATAAAGATTATAGCCAGGCAGTATATGCTACTATGTGTAAAAAGTTTAAAATTTTTTTTCATGGCAATAAAATATGACTTTATTATTTGAGCATAATTTACAGATTTTCAAGGATGAAAATATAAATTTCAAGCAGGGAAATAATCTCTTTGATTTATGGACAATAATTTTAAAACAGCTTTTCAGACCTTACATTTAAAAATATGACCATATTTTCCCTTATAATTACAATTAATCATTAATTAATCTAAGCGGAATTTCGGCAAAATAAACAGAGGCTTTACCTTCATGTGATGAATAATATGATATATACAATTTCCTTTTCCTTATAACAAAGCCCGGATAACTGTTGTCACCACCCGATGGAAGTTTAAGTATCTCCCTAAACTGTCCTTCTCTGTTAACAAGGAACAAGCCGGTATAATAAGGTGGTGTTTCATATACTCTTGTGCCGGCAACAAAAAGATTTTCATTTAATATGTCAAAATCCGGCCCGCCAAAACGAATTCCTGCATCTGTAAAAGTCCATTCAGTATAAGGTGGCCTGCTTTTAGCCCAATAACCATTTCCACCCTGCCTGCGAACCATCATTATCATCTCTCCATCATTCATTACTCTGATTGTTGTTTCATTAGGGTTCCCGCTTAGTTCATCAAACTCTTTAATTATCTCATAGTTTACCCCATCCTTTGTTTTGACTAACAACAAATTATAAGGCAGGCTGTAGACCACGCCATATCCGGTTTCCCTGTGCCATGTTACCCTCCATAACCAGTTTTTATCCGAATGTATATTACCGGCAAGATTTATCGGCCGGGGAGGACTGAATTTCATGCCTCCAGGGTCTGAAAAACTTACATGGGACGCCATACTCTGTAATTCACGATTTTTATAAACAGACCCTCCCATAATTACCATAATATTTCCTTCAGGTGTAACAGATAATTTCGGATCACGAAGGTCTGTACCTTCTTTCTCTAAAACACAAACGGTTTCCCATTTCAGGCCATTCTTTGATCTGATGACCCGTACCATACCATCCTTCCCTCCCGCATGATCACTTCCCTGCCGAAACGAACAATAGAAGCTGCCCTTAAAAAACAGCAATGAAGTAAAGGCGTTATGATACTCATTACTCCATATCTTTTTTAGCTTTACATCTGAAAGATTAATTTGTGCCACAGCAATCTGAGGAAGATAAAGTAAAAATATCATTCCCCTGATAATAGAATATTGAATGATTTTTTTCATAATTTTTCATTTATATCTAATAGCAACCGTATTCCTCAATCAGCCGGGAAAGCATCATCAAACGGTTTGTCGGGACCATTGGCGCAACAGAACAGGCTGTACTGAGTATAAATCCTTTACCTTTATTTTTTCCAATCTGAATTATTTTTATTACATCATTCTCTGCTTTCTCATCGTCTGCATAGAGCAGAGAATTAACAGAATCAATATTCCCTTTAATGAACACATTATTTCCGATACGTTCAAAAGCTTCCTCAAGATCAACATTGCCGATAGGCGGAGGATCCAGGCATTCCAATCCTGTAATATTACTCTCAAGCATTAATTCAAGCCTGTCGTCTATAGAGCCACAAGTGTGTATGTATGCATGTTTCCCTTTTTTACGTATTGCATTAATAATCTTTTTTTCATAGGGTAATACAAATTCCCGGTATTGATCCTGAGAAATAAAACCCATTCCGGCAAAAGGTGAGGAAATCTTGATAGCATCAATATGTTTTTCACACATCCTTTCTGCAATCTTTTGTATCCCGGTGGAAAATTTATCCAGAATAGTTTTACATTTTTCCGGGGCCATTATAAGTGAAACTAATCCATTTTCATAGCCCAGCAGGTCAAGGAAATAATCAAATGGAGATGTGACTTCCCCATGAATAGAATATTTCTCTCCAGTTTTTTGATATATATAATCGAATATACCGTACAAATTAAATGGATCAAGTTTAAAGTGAAGATTCGCCGATACAGGAATATAATCAATAACAGATGGAATATCTTTCTCTACATCAATATCATCAATATCTTTTGGGATTTGTTTTTCATTAAATGTAATCATGGGAAGATCACTGACAGAATGAAGTTCTGTTCTGTTATTGAATGTAAGTTTGACCATACCATCGGTCAGTGTTTCTTTGGAGATCATTGATTTTTTCCAATCATCAGAATGGCCGTGCAAGCTGACAAGTATTCCATCAAACCGGAATTTTTCACATAAAGAAATTAGTCCGTTGGCAAATAGTTCCTGATCATACCAGAATTCAGCAGGATCGGGCAATAGTTGTTGCATCATACTACCAATACTGAACTGACACATTAGTGGCACTCTGTCAGGTTTCTGCAGGTTCATTGCATAATTTATTCTTTGTTTTGGAGTTAAATCCATAATTTAAAAATTTCTTTATAGATATTCATATATTACAGAATAAGGTCTCAATTTACAGGAATTTAAACTTCCAGACAAGTTTAAAATAAAATTATAGTATATAAAGTTCCGCAGGTTTCAAGGTCAGTTAGTAATACCATGAATTATCATGGAACTTGTTTAAAAACTTTTTATTATATTTATAAAAATAAATATCTTTAAAACACTTTGCAGGAACTAAAAATATAAATAGTAATCCTGCATATTTTTTTTACTGTTCAATAAATGACTATCTAAATATCCAATAAAACATGAAAACAAGTATTGAGATTGCCCGTGAGGCACAAATTAAACCAATTGGTAAAATCGCCGAAATTCTTGGAATAAACCCTGAAGATTTAGAAGTATATGGAAGATATAAGGCTAAAATTCCTTTACATTTAATTGATGAAGAAAAAATAAAACACAATAAGCTTATATTGGTTACTGCTATAACACCAACTCCTGCCGGTGAAGGTAAGACTACAACTTCCATAGGTTTGGCACAGGCACTTAATCGTATTGGAAAAAAAGCAACTGTAGTTATCAGGGAACCTTCATTAGGTCCTGTTTTTGGAATTAAGGGAGGCGCTGCCGGAGGGGGATATGCCCAGGTAATACCTATGGAGGATATTAATCTTCATTTTACCGGTGATATTGCTGCTGTTGAAAAAGCGCACAATCTGCTTTCAGCCTTAATCGATAATAATATTCAAAATAAAAAGAAAAATTTAGGGATAGATCCCCGGACTATCACCTGGAAGCGTGTAATGGATATAAATGAAAGGTCCCTGAGGCATATTATAACCGGATTGGGCGGTACTACACATGGAATACCACGTGAATCGGGATTTGATATTGCTGTTGCATCTGAAGTTATGGCTACTCTGTGTTTATCAAAAAGCCTGACTGACCTTAAAGAAAAACTGGGTAATATTTTTGTTGGTTATACTTATTCAGGAGAGCCAATTTTTGCCCGTGATCTGAAAGCAAATGGAGCAATGACTGTTCTACTCAGGGATGCAATTAAGCCCAATCTTGTACAGACCCTTGAAGGTACTCCGGCTATCATTCATGGCGGGCCTTTTGCAAATATTGCCCAGGGTACAAATTCACTTATCGCTACAAAAATGGGGCTGACTTATAGTGATTATGTGATTACTGAAGCAGGTTTTGCCACTGAGCTGGGATTGGAGAAATTTTTCAATATTAAATGCCGGAATGGGAACCTTAAAACTCATGGAGTAGTTCTTGTTGCAACTATTCGTGCATTAAAATATCACGGAGGACAAAAGTTAAGTGAAATCAATGAGGAAAATACCGAAGCTCTGAAAAAAGGATTTGAAAATCTGGATAAACATATTGAAAACATCAGGCATTATGGTTTTAATCCGGTTATTGCCATTAATAAATTCAATACAGATAGTGAAGCTGAAATTAATCTTATCAAAGAATATGGTAAGTCACAAAATGTAGCAGTAGCTTTAAATGATTCCTGGTTAAGAGGCGGAGAAGGAGCTCTCGAACTGGCTGATCTCGTTATCAGGGAAACTGAAAACAACCGTGGCCAATTGAATAATCTCTATGATCTTGACTGGCCTATGGAAAGAAAAATAGAAACCATTGCTTCAAAAATGTATGGTGCAGAACGTGTTGACTTTAGTAAATCTGCAATAAAACAACTTAAAAAGATTGATGAACTGGGACTTAAAAATCTGGCAGTATGTATTGCCAAGACTCAATATTCTCTTTCAGATAATGAACAGTTAAAAGGTCGCCCCAAAGATTTTGTTTTAACAATAAGGGAAATTGAGCTTGCTTTAGGTGCAGGATTTATTGTAGCTATTGCAGGGACCATTATGCGTATGCCAGGGTTACCGGCAAATCCTGCCGCTGAAAATATGGATATTGATGAAAACGGGATCATTACCGGACTTTTTTGAAAATATATTTATTAATCATATTTTTCCTCATTTAAATAAAACTTCTTTACGTACAGAAATCTTTCAGGCAGGAGTTAAGTTTTTTTAATTTTATGATTAAATTAATTTTAAATTACAGTATTTAAATTAATTTTAATACCGGTAAAATAATCATAGATGAATTAAATTTATTAGATATGAAAAGAATGCACTTCATTTTTTCAACTTTCATCATAGTTATATTTTTAGTGTCTGCTAATACCGGCTATGCACAGCAAAGCCCGGCCGACGCCAGGGAAAAGGAATATGAATCTTTATTTAATTTTATATCAAACAGAGTTAACAAAGACAGAATTCGCGCAGGGGTCTTTTATCTTTCGAAAGATCCTTTACCCAGGCGGGTTTTAAACTGGTCATTACCGGGCCATAAACTTTCTACTCTTGAAGAAGCAGATGCCTGGATTATCCGTCAGCTTAAAAAAAACGGTTATAGACCCCGGACTGATGAAACAAAGGTAAGGGCATTCGGAAGGGACTATTCAAAACATCCTTCCCATCAATACGCTCCCCCTCCTGAAGATGCACCATGGTATACGGCACGTAATATTATTGCAGAAAAACGTGGCAAAAAATATCCTGACGATATTATCATTATTATTGCCCATAAAGATTCCCAGAGCTGGATATTTTCACCCGGGGCCAACGATAATGCAGTAGGTACATGTGGTGCATTAGAACTTGCAATAATATTGAAAAACTATAAGCCCGAACATACCATACAATTTATATTTTGTAATGAAGAACATACACCATGGACGAGTATAACTGCTGCAAATACAATCAAAGAATCAAAAAAAGACGTTTTCGCCCTTATAAATCTGGATGGGATTGGGGTTAAATCTCCCGGGCAGGCCGGGAAGATGACTAATGTTACACGTTTTACCACTCCGGAAGGCGAACGGCTTGCTGATCTTATGGCTCATTTGAATGAGCGGCATTCGTTAGGACTTGATCAGTCAAAATATCAGAGTTCCCGGCCTGGCGATGATGACGGATCGTTTATAAAAGCAGGGTTCCCCTGGGCAGTGCTTAATATAGGCTCTTACCCTTATGCTGATCCAAACTATCATCTGGAAACGGATACCCCCGACAGAACTGATGTGGACAATGCAGCTTTAACCGTTAAATTGACATTAGCTGCCATACTTCATCTTGATACTTTCGGAAGGCCTTAATTGAATTTTGTATTTGTATTTAGGAGTTTTATCATAAGAGACAAGATTTCTAAAAATCAAGTAACATAATCTTGTCTCATGTCCAATTTTTCTCATTTCATACCAAATCACTTCTATTAGCCTGAAGCAAAAAAACTAAGACAATCCTGTTCATCAATGTTTTAGACTGCCGCTTGCAAATATTTCCTGCTGCCGAACAGGTACCAGCCGACATTGTTAGCAGTTCAGGAATATTCGGCCTGAATGCAAGTTTCCTAATGGGAGCTAAACAGAGAATCTCTTCCTTTTTAACTTCTTTTTTAAATTATCAAAAGCTTATCAACAATGTTTAAACAGCTTTTTATGACTTTTTAAGCATATTGTAAACATCTTTTGAACAAATCAAAACATTCAGTTATTTCTATTGCTTAAACAGAATTCGGCATTACATTAACAGGTTAAGGAGAATAATTGATTTATGATCTCCATATTAAGAAACAATAGTTTGGCAATGAGATTTCATTATCTAAGTCGGCATAGTAAATCAATTTTTCTAATATTTAAATAATGCTTAAATCAAAAAATGAAATTTATAGTTATGTATTAGAATAAAAATAATAAAACTGATAAATTACTGGTAAAGTTCCTATTAATAAACTATACAAATTATTTAGTGTAACTTGAAGGATTTTCATCCTGCCATTCATTTACACCGTCACGTATACGGTTCCTAAAAGTAAGAGTATCCTGGCAGTAATAGGTATTGGTACCATCGGTATACTTATAGTTCAAAAATATTTTTCTTTCCTGAAGAAGTTTTGCTCCATTATAAATATTATCACCATTAGGAATGTAAATGTATGTAGATCCCGGAGCGCTTCCAATAGTTACATTTGTACCACTGACAGTAAGTGTTAGTTCATTTTTCGAGGTTGAAGTTTTATCACTATAACCATTGCTTGCAACTGTGCCAGGAGAAATAGTACTAAGCTTCCAAATTTTCGTATCACCCTGAGAACGTTTAGTATAATATTGAATTGTGCTAATAACATTGTCCGACCCGTCCTTAACGGTGGTAACTCCGCCATGAAGATAATTGCCAAAAAGCATATTCTCATATTTTATACCTATTGTAGTCACCCGTTTATCTTCAAGTATCGTATCTGCATCGGCAGTATTAATGTAAAGCGGAAGGATATATTTTGCTTTAAGAGTTTCAGGATCTGATAAAAAACTGGTTGAATCAACTTTAAGCGTAACAGTTCCTGTATGCCATCCTTTTTTAATAACAATTAAATTATTATTACTCAGAGTAAAATAACTAGCGGGTAAAGGTTGCAACTCACTAAGCCCTTCAACTGCCTCTTTAATATATGCATACGTACTAGCCCTCATTTGTGTTAGGACATCTTCCGTTACAAGACTATTATCTATTTTAAAATTGACATTCCTATTATACGTATTTTCCATAACACCACCTAAAACTGCTCCAATATCAACTTTCAAGCCTTCTCCAACAACGACAGTACGGACATTAACTGGGTTAGGAAAATAAATAGCTGAATAATAATAATCTTTCACAAAATCTTCATAACATGATCCTAAAGCCATTAAAATTACAAGAATAACTAATATCTTTTTCATGATCACTTTATTTTTAATTGTTAATACCATCCTTCCCAGCCTTCATTCTGAACAAGATTGCTCATTCTCAGAATTTCTCTATAAGGTATTGGCAGGTATGCTGATGAAAAGGAACGTCCGCCAACCTCATAATTCAAATCGAAAGTAAATGAAAGATCATCATTTCGAATAATTAGAACACCATGAACAGCTTTATTTAGCTCTGTGAGATCTGTTGTCCAACGTCGTAAATCAAAAAATCTTAATCCCTCAAAACACGTCTCAATCCTGCGTTCATTTTTTATTAGAGCATCAAATGCAGCTTCTCCGGATTCAGCAACTTCATTAAGAAAGGGATCAGCATTTTCCGGGACTTTAGGGGACAAACCAGTTGCTCCATCTGTAGTTTTTCTTGCCCTTAGATATTGAATAGCAGTTTTTGGTGAAATACCGTATCTAGAATCATCATTTGGACCAACCACATGATTTGCAGCTTCAGCAAAAACCAGACACATATGAGCCCAACGAACAAAAAATTTCGAATGAGGTTGTCGACTAATGGTAGCATCACTCCAATTAAGCCCCATATATACGAATTTCTTTATATGGTAATTTGTTAAACTATTCTTAGATGATAAACCTGCAGCATCTTTCCCTCCATTTGACCAGTTCTCGAAAGTATACATAACTGCACCTGTGTTATTTTTTCTTGCTTGGACTGAATTATAAAATATTGTACTATAAAAACGTGGATCACGGTCTTTATATGGATTAGTTGCATCATATCCACCCCTGTTGGCTGGATCATTAATTGGATATCCGTTCTTCATAGGGAAAGCATTAACAAGCTCCTGGGTTGCACCAATTGCACCATTTCCCTGGAAGCCGCCAGGATAAAACATACGTTCCATCGCTTCCATGGTCGCATTTGAAGTAACCCAGCGTGAAGCAAAGACAATACCGGGAAAATTGGGATTAAACCAGTTAACTTGTGTTACCGGATTAAACCCTCCAGTCACATTGTCGACCATAAGTTTAAAATCCATAACTTCCTTAGCATTAACAGCAGCACTGTCCCAGCGTGATATATCATTGTTTGGATTAAATCTTGGACTTGCCCAGGTAAGATAAACTAAAGCTTTAATTGCACGAGTTGTTATCCCGTCCATCCTGCCCCAATATTTTCCTCCAGCATATAATCGATCACCAGGATCGACAAGAAAATCACGATGTGCAATCGGAAGATACTTATATGCTGAGTCACAGTCATTTACAATTTGTTTAACACAATCATCATAAGAATCCCGGGCATAATTAATTTCCTCAGCGGGATCAAGAGGTTCTAATATTATAGGAAATCCAAGCATTTGACCATTAGTTCCTTTACCTCCAAATTTCTGAAGTAAATCCCACTGAAACCACGCTCTTAGTGCAAATGCTTCACCTTGTAAACGATTGCGCATTAGCTCATTAAGATGTTTATCAATCAAAAAACGTGTATTATAACCACGTCGGTCCTTAAGAAACAGATTCACTAAATAAATTGATTGATATGCTCTGTTCCAATAGGTTAAAAAAGGGTCCTGGCCTGTAGTAATCGCTCCGGTTGCCAGTCGTCGAAGAGCATGAGTTGAACTTGTTATCTCTGCATCATCAGTAGCACCATCTAAATAAGCACCTTCATTGTTATCATAGTTTTGAGACATGTTATCATAACATCGGGTGATGAGCCCCTGCACATCTTCCTGATATTTCCAAATTTCATCACTTGTCCTTATTCCAACAGGATAGGGCTCAAGAAAATCCTTGCATGCACTTAATAACAATAATATTAACCCTGAAAGCAAAAATATTTTTATATTCATGGTTTTCATAAATTAAAATGTTAGTTTAATTCCACCAGAAACAGTTCTGTAGAGTGGATACACAGTGACACCTGAATTAATAGACTCCGGATCAACATCTTTAACTTTAGATATAGTTAATAGATTTGCACCCCTAATAAATAAACGTAACCTTTGTGCCTGAATAAAATTCATTTTATTGGCATCAAAAGTATAAGCAAATTCTAAATTCTGAATTTTGAAATAATCTCCTCTAACAAGCCAAAAGTCTGATCTGACAAAGTTATTATTAACTTTATAATATGTTAACCTGGGATAATCCCCTTCTATATTCTCACTAACAAATTTAGAATAAGTGTTATCACCCCATCCATTCCAAAAATATTTATTTGTTAGTGGAAGATCAAAAAATGCACACCCTGTACCAATTAATGTTAAATCAAAATTCTTATAATTCAATCTGCAATTAAGTGCATAATAAAGACGTGGCGAAGTATGTCCAATTACACTTTCATCATTATCATCAATAACACCATCACTGTTCATATCTTTATATTTTAGATCGCCTTTTTTTAAGACTTCATCAAATAGTTGAGGTATTTCAAGGGTTTCTGTATCACTACTAAATTTGCCCAGACAGATTTGCCCCCAGTAAGAATCAGCTGGCTTCCCTATCCGTGTTTGATATGTAAATCGGTACGCAGGCTCATCATATTTTTCGATTTTTGAATTCTGAATAGTAATATTAGTACCGAATGAATATCCAAAAGCTCCTTTATTACTGGTATATTTTATCTCGGATTCTAATCCAAAGTATCTTATACTATTATAATTAAACCAAGGCAATGCAGCAGAATAACCGGTTATGTAAGGCATAGCGTTTGCTACTTGGACTATAATTCCGTCACGGAGATTATTGAAATAACTTAGTTCAAATAATAATTTATTATTAAACATAAGTGCATCCATCCCAATACTGACCTCTTTTCTTTTTTCCCAGGAAAGATCAGGATTACCAATTCTGCTTGGATATGCTCTGTATGGTTTGTCATCAGGGCTCGTACCAAACCAGGTATTGGTAGTATAAGGGCCAAAATTTGCCCCGGTATTACTTGTAAAATTATCAAGATTATAATGAGGTGTAAGCCAGCTTTCATAACCCAGAATACCAGCTTCAAAACGAAATTTTAGAAAGTTAATAAATTCCATATTCATCATGAAGCTCTCATCAGAAATTATCCAGGCTGCCCCTATTGATGGAAAAAGTCTATATCTTTTATTCTCAGCAAAACTGGAAGTGCCGGCATAGTTTAACAGTACTTGTAATGCATATTTTTCATTAAAAGTATAGTTCCCTGTAAATACACTCAATTGTTCTCTTTGTGGATGTCTGATGCCATCAGGAGCCATCTTATACATAAAATAAGTTAATGATGATTGTAAATCATGATTACCAAATTTTTTTTCATAGTTTAAAGTTTCAGAAATTGAATAGATTAAATAATAATAATCATGTAAATTTAGTATTGAAGGATTATCAAGGCCATCGTGAACTTTAGTCAACTTTATTGTCCCTTGTAAAGGAGTAGCAATATAAGCATTATAATCCGTTGCTTTACCTTTACGTAATAAATTAAGTGCATCAAAATTCAGGGCAGTCTGTGATTTTAATCCAGGTATAAAATTGCGAAAATTATAAGTTAAAGCTAGTTTGGAAGATGCTTTTCTTCCTATTTCACTATAATGACCATTTTCTGTTATATTACCAATCGGATTAAATTTATAAATAGAACTAACTCCAAACCAGGGTGATTTCAATTCAGGATCATTATTTGCATAAACAGGGAAAGCAATGGGCGGTATAGTTGTGATATCATCCACAACAGAATTAAACTCAAGCATATCCATTTGAGTGCCTGTTTCCCCGCTAGTGGCTGTATACCCATAATTAGGAGAACGACGGATATTAATTGCAGCAGCAATATCAAGCTGTAAATCAAAAAACTCATTGAGGTTTATATCAATATTGGATCGTGTGTTGATCCGATTATAATCAGCAATAGAACCCAATTTAAAAATATCACCCTCTCCACTATAACCAAGATAAGCAAAGTATTGAACCTTATCACTTCCTCCACTTGAAGAAACATTTACCCTCTGTAGTGATTTCGTATTTTTAAGCATCATACCTTTGAAATCAATACTTGGATGAAACATATCATATGGATCTTTTTTTTCGTATGCAGCAATATCTGATGTTGTATATTTTGGTTGTAATCCATC
>CAZLXM010000005.1:0-3407 GCA_964563105.1 uncultured Bacteroidaceae bacterium | reverse complement strand
AATCTGGCTTGATTATTAAGCATGGCATAATCAGACCCGGAAACCCATTCAGGAAATCTGTCAATCATCCCTATTCCATATTCAGCATCAACATTTAAAATACGTTCAAAAGCTTTCCCTCGTTTAGTTTTAATATAGATAATACCATCAGCTCCAATTGGGCCATACATTGCTTTTCCAACTATATCCTTAATTATTGTTACTGACTCAATTTCCTGAGGATCAAGTGTCATTTCAGTAATATCTATCGGCACATTATCAATAATAAAAACAATATTCCTTCCCCTTGAATAAATACCTACTTTTTTCGTAATTCCATAACTTCCTAAAGTTTCTTCCGCTGATATCCCGGTTGACCCATCAAATTCTGTTATTTGCAAACCTGAATTAAGTCCTGTAAAAGAATTACGTAAATCAAGTGAAGGATACTTTTCAAGCTGATCTCCATTTAATACGTTATAACTTCCTGTTATAAACCGCTTTTTTAATGTCATATAAGGAAGAGGAATATTATCGTCACTAGACATATACAGCTTTGATCTGTTAAGAATTATCTCATTTTCTTTAAATATTTCCTGTGCAATAAAAACACTTCTTTCAAAACCATGAGCAGTTATAACAATTACATCTGATGGATTTGCATTGAAAATACACAAGCCCTTTTCATCACTTATACTTTGAACTCTGCCTTCCCCTATTACAACATTAGCTTTTGGAATTGGGAGACCAGTATTATCAACAATTCTCAACGTGATATTTACGGCGCTTACTTTCTCTTTTGATTCACGCTGGGCACTCAGATCAATGGTTATAGATATAATAAATAAAAGAATACAGATAATCCTGACACTTTTATAAATATATTTTTTGTAATTTATTCTCATTGTAATTAGAGTTTTTAAGTTTATAAATTTACCAGCGCTGACCTGGATCAAAGTTCTTAATTTTGTTATAATCAGCCGACGTAAATGGAAGATAATACTTAGCATCAATCCAATAACATTGACGGTCATCCGACAAAGGTAAACGCGTGAATTTAAATCCGGTAGGATATATTGCAGGATCATATTCACCTTCTTTTAATTTTTCCGGCATATTACCCATAAGTGGCCCGGCCATAGTAACCGGAGCATGCTTCCAACGTCTTATATCAAAATAATATTGAGCCTCAAATGATAATTCAACTTTACGCTCATTCCAGATTCTAAATACTTCACGATCATTAGTTAGTCGATCTTGCACTGGTGCAATTTGATCGCTAGTCCATCTGGAAATACTACGACCAGCAGTATTTATCCCTCCATTTCTTATAAAATTAATGGCGTCAACGGCCGTCATTGTTGCTCCCGGGGGTATCATTTTAGGTCCATACGCCTCATTTGCAGCCTCAGCATAGTTTAAATATAATTCACCTAAACGAATCATAGGAGTGGTATATCTAATATTAATTGGATTTTTCGGACTTGCCCCTCCCCAAATTTTGCGAGAATAATAACCTGTTTCAGTTTTTCGCGCATAATTACGGGCTGCAAGTTCTGAATATGCTGCTTCTCCATCTTTCATTTCAAAATAAATTTTAGCAGTACCATAACCTTCTAATGGAGCCCCATTATATATAATAGTAATATAAAACCTGGGTTCTCTGTTTACAAAGGGATCTTGCTCATTATAATGGCCCTGGGCGGCTGCGGCATCTCTATCTTCCTGTGTATTCAAAGGATCACCCCATTTAGTTTCATACAAATCAACAGTACCTTGGGTAGGACAAGTTCCACAATAAGCATTATTAACAACACCACTCAGTAGTAAGCTTGCAGCGGAACCTGAAAAATTATACACCCCATAATGGTGTCCCCATAACATCTCGTTAGAATACATTACCCCATAATAATTATCAGAATATTTTTCAGGAGATAACAAATCATAGCCATATTGTTCAGCTAGCGTTAAAGCTTCCCAATTTGCAATTGTTGCAGCTTTCCATAATTCAATATCGTTGCTTTCATTATTAAGAGGGCTTGCTGCATAAAGTAATGCACGGGCTTTAATTGCTTTTGCAGTACAACCGTTAGGATATTTCTGATCTGGGGCATTAAGATGTCCGGCTTGACCTGGCAATGGATCTCTTCGCATTTTACCTGCTTTTTCAAAATATAGTGCTGCTGTATCCATATCAGCGGCAATATTCTTTAAGCATTCTTGCTTAGGCAAACGGGGAATATCCCACTGATCGTCTCCACCTAATGGTTTGGTAAGATAAGGCATAGGGCCCCATAATCTAAAAAGTTCAAAATGGCACCATCCTCTAACAAAATACGCCCGTCCTATTAAATCATCTATTTCTTCCTTTATACCATCTTCTACATTTTTTACATTTTGTAAAAAGATATTAGCAATCCTGATCTTTTGAAAAAATGCCGGGAGATATGGGCCAAAATGAACATTATTGTCACCAAGCGGCCCCCGTTTATGATACTCCCACCATGAAACACGCCCGTCATCACACCAGTCAGTAATAATATCATAATTAATAGGCCCTTTGGCACATAAACCTAACTGAGATGTTGCAAAAACACCGCTATTTTCACCTGCAACGGTAGGAATAAAACAATAGTCAAGGAACTTATAAGCGTTGTCAAATTTTTTAAAAACTTCTTCTTCAGGCAATCCAGATTCAGGAGCCTTATCAAGATAGCTTTCAAGACATGACATTAAAAAAAACATTCCGGCGATTAAAATAAACTGGAATATAATTACAAATCTTTTCATTGTACTTTGAAAAATTAGAGTTTAAAAAGTAAATCGAATACCTAATTGTGCAGTAATCATTAAAGGATAAAATCCCCGCTGAAAATCTTTTCTTTCAGGATCACCTTCAATCAATTTTGTAAATGTTAAAAGGTTATTAGCGGTCGTATAAACTTGTATGCTCGAAAGGCCTAAAGACCTTTTCATAAATTCCGGGCTGAATGTATAAGAAGCATAAACATCCTTTAACCGTAAATAATTTGCGTTTCTCCACCAGTTACCGGGAAGTCTAAGATCATACCCTTCATGTGCAGCCCCACCGGCCCAAGTATATTGTGGCAGGCCACCAGCCCCATAAAAATAATGTAATGTAGCATGAGTTGCCTCCGGGTTTTCGGGTCGCCAATAATCAAGTTGTGAGGCATGAACGCTATGATTTCCACGTGGAAATTCACACTCAAAACTCATTGTATATATAACCCATTTGCCAATATTTCCTTGCCACCAAAAATTAAAATCAAATCCCTTATATGAAAACCCACTTGAAAATGAGTATGTTATAGGCGGATAATCGCATCCTTTAACTGGGAACTTATCCTGATTTGTTATTTTTCCATCTGCATTGTAATCTAACCATACGTAATCACCTAAATTCAAAT
>CAZLXM010000004.1:0-75833 GCA_964563105.1 uncultured Bacteroidaceae bacterium | reverse complement strand
CCATCAGAACGATGTGCTTAATAATTGAAATACCTAAATTATTTTCTGATGAAACTAATTCAAGTTAACACAAAAGCAGAGGAAAAAGATTTTATAAGAGTTCCAAAAGTGCTATATAAAAATGATCCTGTATGGGTTTGTCCTCTTGATAATGAAATAAAGGATATGTATAATCCTGCAAAAAATACACATCTGAAAAATGGTGAAGCAAGTCGCTGGATTATAAAAGATAATAGTAATAAAATTTTAGGAAGGATTTCTACATTCCATAATTATTTAGATTCCGGTTTATTAAAAACTGGCAGGATAATTCAATTTGATTGTATTGAGGATCAGGAGGTTGCGAATCTGCTTTTTAATGCGGCTACAGCCTGGTTACGAAATAAAGGTTCTAAGGTTGTTGATGGTCCGGTAAGTTTTGGGGAAAATGACAGTAACTGGGGGCTTTTAGTTGACGGTTTTACTCATCCTGCTTATGGCATGCCATATAATTTCCCTTATTATAAAAGCCTGTTCGAAAATTATGGGTTTCAGTTATATTTTAAACAATACAGTTATCACCTCGACCTGAATAAAAAATTCCCCGGCCGATTTTGGAAAATTGCCGAATGGATCAGCAAAAAACCTGATTTTTCATTTCGTCATTTCAATTGGAAAGAAGCTGATAAGTTTGTTAATGATATGGTTTTAATTTATAACAGTGCATGGTCGGCTTTCAAAGAAGATTTCAGGCCTATTGACCCGGCTGATATTAGAGAGGGAATGAATAAGTCAAAGCCAATACTGGATGAAGAACTTATTTGGTTTGCGTATCATAAGAATGAACCTATTGGATTTTTTATATTATTTCCTGACATAAATCAAATACTGAAAAAATTGAATGGAAAATTGCATTTTTTGAATAAAATTCGATTTTACTATTACACAAAAACAAAAACTATAAACAGATTAAGGGCTCAGGTTGCGGGCGTAGTTCCAAAATTTCAAAATTCAGGTGTTGAATCAGGAATATTTTGGAATTTACAACAAATGATGGATCATAAGCCTCACTATCAGGAAATTGAGTTGTCATGGGTTGGTGATTTTAACCCAAAAATGATTGCACTCTATGAAACGGTAGGGGGAGTCAGGGCGAAAACACATTACACCTATAGATATATGCTTGATCCTTCAATACCTTTTCAACGATTTATGCCAGATAAGGTAAATGTACCTTTAGCCAGGAAAAAGGCAAAACAGGTTATTGATGATAACATTCTCTGAAATAGTAAATACATAGTTCGATTAAAGATTATTTAGGAAGAAAATTTTGTATTTTTCATTACTATGCTTACCTTTGCAAACTCATAAAAAAGGCTATGAAATCCATATGATTGGCATTGATGTTTATTAGGCTTGTAAGCCTCTTAATTCCAGTTAAATGCGGCATAATGTGATTTTTAAAATTTAAATTATTTTATATGAAAAAAGATATTCATCCTAAGAATTACAGATTAGTAGTATTTAAAGATATGTCTGACGGGCATACTATTATTACCAGATCTGCAGCTCCTTCGAAAGAAAATATTGTTCATGATGACGGAAAAGAATATCCTTTAATTAAACTGGAGATTTCATCATCTTCACATCCTTTTTATACGGGTAAGATGAAACTTGTTGATACTGCCGGTCGTGTTGATAAATTTATGAGCCGTTACAAAAGTCATCTTGAAAAAAAGAAAAAAACCGAAAAATAATTTTTCTTTTATATCAGAAATAATAAACTCCGGTATGATATTTTAGGAATACCGGAGTTTTTTTATTTAATTTTGGAAAATAATTTTTTTATGAACATTATACTTTTTGAAGACAATTCATGGGAATCCCTGTTGCCTTTAACCTTTGCCCGCCCTGTTGCCGATCTTAGAATTGGGATATTAAAGATCAGTGAAAAGTGGAAATTTTATTTCAATGAGATTCATGGTTATCATACCAGGAGTTATCTGTCATCTAAATATCCCATTCATACCGGGACTGACAATTTATTGATTAATGGCAGTATTCTGCCTGAAGACAATCTGGCCGGATCGCTTAAATCTTTGAAACCGATGCAGGCACTTATTAAGGAAGATAAATTTATTGCTGTCAGATTTGGAAAAACTGCCCTTGATGAATTTAATCCTTTGTATCGTGAAAATTATGAGCTTATTCAATACAAAGGGGACATTGATTATATTAATCATCCCTGGCATCTTTTTGAGAAAAACGGAAAGGAGATTATAAGAGATTATGGCATTATTACAAAAACTTGTAAATCGAATAAACTTTCAGGTTCAAATAATATCATATCTCCGGAGAATGTTTTTGTAGAAGAGGGGGTACAGGCTGAGTATATAACCATTAATGCATCTAAAGGTCCTGTTTACATAGGAAAGAACACTGAATTGATGGAGGGCAGTGTTATCAGAGGGCCATTTGCAATATGTGAAGGTTCACTTCTGAAACTTTCTGCTAAAATCTATGGGCCTACAACTATCGGTCCTTATTGCCAGGCCGGGGGAGAGATCAAAAACAGTATTCTTCAGGCCTATTCAAATAAATCTCATGATGGTTACCTGGGGAATTCGGTTGTGGGTGAGTGGTGCAATATTGGAGCGGATACTAATTGTTCGAATTTAAAAAACAATTATACTGAAGTTAAACTCTGGTCATATAAAGAAGAAAGATTTATCCCTACCGGCTTACAATTTTGCGGCCTGATAATGGGGGATCATTCAAAATGTTCCATTAATACAATGTTTAATACCGGAACAGTTGTTGGTATGTCTGCAAATATTTTTGGTACAGGTTTTCCAAGAAATTTTATTCCTTCATTTAGCTGGGGAGGTTCACAGGGCTTTTCAACTTATTCTCTTGATAAAGCACTTGAAACAGCGAAAATTGCCATGTCCATGAAAAATGTCCTTTTTGATAAAAAGGATAAAGAAATTTTCGAATCTGTATTTACAATAACTGAAAAATACAGAAGATAGAAAGCTAATTAGTATATGCAATTTGGCATAAGACTTGTTTATTTACTTTTCCAAAGATCTTCGGTTTATTTTGTCATTATACCCGACTAATTGTCAGGTATGTTTATTATATACCGGATTTTTCTAAAGAAATTATAATACTTTTTCTGTATTTAGCAGTAAGTATTTATAAAGTTATTTACTTATAAGGAGATTAATTAAATGAAGATACATGACAAGGAATATAAGGCCTATATTGAAGTTCAGACTATGGATGCAGATACCGAATATATTCCTATTATTACAGATGATGAAGAGGAAGATCAGAAACAGACATTTCCGGATATACTACCCGTTTTACCACTTAGAAACACTGTTCTTTTTCCAGGGGTAATTATCCCTATTACAGTTGGAAGGGCAAAATCCTTAAAACTCATAAAAGAAGTATATCAGAAAAACAAGATACTCGGAGTTGTGGCCCAGAAAGATATCGGAATTGAAGAACCGTCATTTCATGATATTTATAAAATTGGTACTGTGGCACAAATTTTAAAGATCCTTGAAATGCCTGATGGTTCAACATCTGTTATTATTCAGGGGAAGAAAAAGTTTGAAATTATTGAAATGGTTTCAGAAAAACCATATTTTACCTCGAGGATTAAAATAATAGAAGAGGTTCATAGTGATAATCCGGATGAATTACAAGCTATTGTTGCTTCTTTAAAGGATATATCCATGAAAATAATACGGCTCTCTTCCAATATCCCCCCCGAAGCGACATTTGCTGTTAAAAATATTGAAAGTTCCTCTTTCCTTGTAAACTTTCTATCATCCAACAATGATATGGCAATTCAGGAGAAACAAAAATTGCTGGAGATAAATAATTTAAGAGAGAGAGGTATTAAGCTTCTTGAATATCTTACTAAAGAAGTACAAATGCTTGAGTTAAAAAACGATATTCAACTTAAAGTTAAGCATGATCTGGATCAGCAGCAGAGAGAATTCCTGCTTCATCAACAGATGAAAATGATACAGAATGAATTAGGAGGAAGCCCTGTTGATCAGGAAATAGAGGGGTTTATGGCTAAAGCTAAAAAGAAGAAATGGTCTGATGAAGTCCGTGAAGCTTTTATGAAAGAAATTGATAAGCTTCAAAGGCTTAATCCTGCTTCAGCTGAATATTCTGTGCAGATTAATTATATGGAGACTTTAGTTGATCTGCCCTGGAATCATTATACAAAAGATAATTTTGATCTTAAAAGAGCAGGAAGGATTTTAGACAGAGATCATTTTGGCCTTGAAAATGTTAAAGACAGAATTCTGGAGCATCTTGCAGTATTAAAGCTGAAAGGGGATATGAAAGCTCCGATTCTTTGTTTAACAGGCCCTCCGGGAGTTGGGAAAACCTCACTTGGGAAATCGATAGCATCAGCATTAAACAGGAAATATATCAGAATGTCTTTGGGAGGGCTTCATGATGAATCAGAGATCAGAGGCCACCGTAAAACATATATAGGTGCAATGCCGGGCAGAATTATCCAGAATCTTAAAAAGGCCGGTTCATCCAATCCGGTTTTTGTTTTGGATGAAATTGATAAAACCGGACGTGATTTTCATGGTGATCCGGAATCGGCACTTCTTGAAGTGCTGGATCCTGAACAAAATAATGCATTCCATGATAATTTCCTGGGCCTGGATTATGATCTTTCAAAAGTAATGTTTATTGCTACTGCAAATACTACTTCAACAATTAATCCGGCTTTACTCGACAGAATGGAAATAATTGAGATTTCAGGCTATCTCGTTGAGGAAAAAACTGAAATTGCCAAAAGGCATCTTATACCCAAACAATATAATGCCCATGGTATAAATAAAAAAGACATAAAATTTGGAAAAGGAACAATTGAGCATATAACAGAATTTTATACCCGGGAATCCGGTGTTCGTCAGCTTGATAAGGAAATTGCCCGGGTTCTAAGGATACTTGCGAAAAAGATAGCATTTGGAGATGAATTTTCTAAAATTATTAAGGTTAGCGACCTGAAAGATCTTCTGGGGGTGCCAAAATATAATAAAGATCGCTATGAATCCAATGAATTTGCCGGAGTTGTGACCGGATTGGCATGGACTTCAACCGGCGGTGATATATTGTATATAGAGTCAAGTCTGAGTAAAGGGAAAGGTAATCTAACCTTAACAGGAAATCTGGGAGATGTAATGAAAGAATCTGCGGTGATAGCTTTGGAGTATTTAAAATCCCATGCTGATTATCTTGATATTAACCCGGAAATATTCGAAAAGTGGAATGTTCATATTCATGTTCCGGAGGGAGCTATTCCTAAAGATGGCCCTTCAGCCGGTATAACTATGGTTACAGCGCTTGCATCCGCCTTTACCCAAAGGAAAGTTCGTAAAAAACTGGCAATGACAGGTGAAATTACACTTAGAGGTAAATTATTAGCTGTTGGGGGAATAAAAGAAAAAATTCTGGCAGCAAAAAGAGCCGGAATTGACGATATTATTATTTCAGGTGAGAATGCTAAAGATGTTGAAGAGATAAAAGATATATATAAGGAAGGGCTTACTTTCCATTATAAGGATAAAATCCTTGATGTACTGGATTTTGCTTTATTAGATGAAAGAGTAAATAATCCCCTGAAATTTGAAAGTACTACAGCCTGAAAAAAATCTGATATTAATTCAGGATTATTAGTATTAGATACTTCAATATCGGATAAAAAAACGATTCATCATGATCAACAGGATACTTTTGTTTTTTATACAAAAAGTTACTAAATTTAATAAAAAATAATTTTTGCAGATCATATCTTTAAAAACTATATTTTTCAAACATGCACAAAATCAGAATATTCTTTACCTTCATTGTTCTTTTGGGATTATCAGTATCTATTAATGCACAAAAACAAGATACTAAATCGAAGCAGCCTGCCATAGATCCACGTGCACAATACGGACCTTGTTACGTTGATGCTAATAATAATGGTATATGTGATTATTTAGAAAGTGGCCAATGTATATGTGTGCCTTTGAGGCAGGGTCTTATGTATGGTCCCGGAAACAGACAGGGTCTTATGTTGGGACCTGGTAACAGACCAGGTCTTATGTTCGGTCCCGGAAACAGACAGGGCTTAATGTTAGGTCAGGGCGCCAGACAAGGTTTATTTTTAGGTCCGGGGTATTACAGGCAGGGATATATTTCAGAACCTGCTGCACAAGACTCCATAGCCCCGGTATACAGGCAGGGAGTATGCAGGTTTGGTATGGGAAGGGGAGTGGGAAGAGGCGGTATGGGTAGAGGATTTGGACCTGGCGGCAGGGGCATGGGCCGGTTTTACTAAAAAGTAAAAGACCTATAAATTATATCCCTAAGGATCTCTGGAATAACGATTTAATGATGAGGCTGATAAAGGTTTCAATTATATATAACTTAGTTTCAACATATTTGTTCTGCCCCTTTCCAGGATAGGTATGCTTCCTGCATGAACAACAACATCACCTTCTTTAATCAGATTTCTGTCTTTCAGGAAATTGATAGAATGTTCAATATAATCATCAATATTTTCATCTCCTTCCGACAGGAAAGCACGAACTCCCCATACCAATGACAATATTGGAAGGAGGTCCTGATTCATGGTAAAGGCGAAAATGTGCGCTTTAGGGCGAAATGATGAAATCTGGAAAGCAGTATAACCCGAATTGGTAAAAATTACTATAGCCTCAGCATTTGTTTGTTTTGCCATCATACAGGCATTATAACAGATAGAATCTGAAAGAAAAGTTCGTGAATATTCATTGGGAGGGCGATTAATATAATAATGATAGCCATAATCTTCCGTCCAGTCTATTATTTTTTGCATACTTCTGATAACATCTACCGGATATTTACCGACAGAAGTTTCACCGCTTAGCATAAGCGTGTCAGCACCATCAAGGACTGCATTTGCAACATCATTGGCTTCTGCACGGGTGGGCCTGAAATTTGTGATCATACTTTCCATCATTTGTGTTGCTACGATCACCGGTTTTGAGTGTTCAATACAGCGTTGGAGAATATCTTTCTGAATAAGGGGAATACGGTTAAAATCAACTTCAACTCCCAAATCTCCTCTGGCAACCATTATGCCATCTGCTATTTCAATTATATCTATAATTTCTTCAAGTGCTTCAGGTTTTTCAATTTTCGCAATAATCCGGGTGTTTTTGTTGCTTTGCCTGATTAATTCTTTTAATTCAAGCAGATCATTTGCTGACCTTACAAAGGATAAGGCAATCCAATCTACATCATATTCAAGGGCAAGTTTTGCATCTTCAATATCCTTTTTGCTCAGGCTTGGTAGTGATACTTTGGTACCCGGAAGATTTACGCCTTTTTTTGAAGTTAGTAATCCACCATGAATAACAACTGTTTCTATTTCATCGACTGAATTTGTAGAAATTACAAGTAATTTTATTTTTCCGTCATCAATAAGGATAATCTCACCGGGCTTTATATCTTTAGGAAGAAGTTCATAATTCATATAAACTTTATTACTTGAGCCTGTACATTCTTTGGTAACAAGCCGGAATTTTTCTCCTTCTGTTAACATTACCCCATTATTTTCAACCTCTCCTATTCTTAATTTTGGTCCCTGAAGATCAGCCAATATTGCTACATTAGCATTCATTTCGTCATTTAGTTCCCTGATCTTCATTATATTATCTATGTGTGTCTGAGCTGTTCCATGAGAAAAATTAAGACGGCAAGCATCAATACCCTCAATAAATAATTGTCTCAGTATTTCCTTGTCGGAAGATGCAGGCCCTAACGTCGCAATGATTTTTGTGCGTGATGTTTCGTGTCTCATAATTTTCTTAATGAATATGGTTATATTTTTTAAAAATTAATGTGCTAATTTATTTTCTTCCTGCCGAATTTCTTATCATATAAATATCATAATCACTGTAACTAATAAAACCGAGTTTTTCATATAAATTTTTTGCAGGGATATTGTTTTTGTGTACCTCCAGCTTCGCCTGATAACCAGTTTCTTTAATAAAATTTAGGGAAGCGTATCCAAGAGATTCTCCAAGGTTTTTACCCTGATATTCGGGTAAAATACAAAAATGATGAAGGTATAACCTTCTTCCATCAACTGTCATCCATGATGAACCAATGATTTGATCATTATTTAAATCAATCATAACCAGCAGTTTTCCCCCAAAATTGTTGCATCTCTCAATACTTTTCTCATCATCCTGTCTTTCCGGATTAAATATGCCTGTATCTTTCCAGAGTTTAAGAAGACTTTTAAAATCTTTTTTTTCATAATCCCTGATTTGAAAACAGCCCTGAACGATCATATTCAAAATCTTTTATTTAGTGTTCCTTCTGTAATAATTTGAATATTGTTTGGTTTTACAAATCTCACCTTTTGATTAATTATTTCTCTGATTAATCAGAGTCTCTGACAACATAAAGTTGTCCTGTTTCATATCTGGTTATTTTTACTTTTTCTCCCTTATCAATCAGGCCATATTCCGATTTTGCATCGTATATTTCCTGATCCACCATTATTTTTCCTGAAGGACGAAGAATGGTATAAGCAATCCCCTCTTTTCCAACTAATTTTATAAAAGAGTCGTCAACTCCAATAAAGCCTTCAGACATTTTTTGTGTATCTTTTAAGGCAATATGCGGGAACAATCCTGATGTAATTAACTGTTTTCCGAAATAGATTGAGGCAATGAGTGAGATAAACATTGATACTATTACAATAAAGAATGCGCCAAAAACAGTATTGAGTATCAATGTGATATCGCCTGAGTTAAAAACTACATTATCAACCATTGCAAGAGTAAGACCAATAACGATCATTGCAATACCACTTATCCCAATTATTCCAAATCCGGGAATTGCAAAAATTTCGACAAGCAGGAGTATAATCCCAACTATAAAAACAGCTAATTCCCAATTTTGGGCAATACCTTCAAGATAAAGAGGGGCAAAATAAAGTATTGCAGCAGTTAAAGCTGCAGCAAAGGGAAAACCGATTCCCGGGGTTTGCAGTTCAAAATATATACCTCCTATTATTATCATTATAAGAAGTCCATGTATCAGGGGATTTAACAGGAAACTAATGATCTTGTCAATTGTTGTAGGTTTAAATTCAATGATTTTATAATTATCAATACCTGCTTGTTTCAATACTTCCTCAAAATTAGAGGTAAGCCCTTCACAAAAATTATTTTGTAGTGCTTCTTCGGCTGTAAAAGTGAGTACTTTACCTGTGTCTATTATTCCGGGAATAGCCACTGCAGGATCAACCATTGCTTCTGCAATTTTTGGATCCCTCTTCCATTTATATACAGTGTCATTTCCGGTAATAATTGTATCCTTTCCATGTGCTTCAGCTGTAGCACGCATGGTAGCCCTCATATATGACTGGAATTTATCCGGAACAACATCACCTGTTTGATTAACAACTGTAGCTGCACCTATTTTTCCGCCCGGTTTCATATAAATTCTTTTACATGCTATCGCAATCAAGGCGCCTGCAGATGCTGCGTTATCATCAATAAATACATAAACGGGTATTTTACTGTTGAGAACCCTGGTTCTTATGGAATCAGCCATGTCAACCAGACCGCCGTAGGTATTCATCTGAATTATAATATATTTTACATTTAAAGACTCAGCAGCGTCCATGGCTTTCTTAGTGATTCTCCATATTGGCTGGGCAATTTGTTCTTTTATTTCAAATGTATAAACAAGATTTTCTTCATGTTCAATGTTGTAGTTTTCCTGAGTATTGACCATGAAAGGCAGCTTAAACAGAAGTGCAAAAGATATTATTTTTAACAAAAAATTATTCATTATCTCATAATTAAATTTTAGAAGAACAGGCTATATTTAAGTTTATTATTCCTGGTCCCTGTATTAAAATTATTCATTTTCCGGTTTATTTCAGAAAAATTACTTTTATTTTATAAATGAACCTTGTCTCTCAAATCGTTTAAAATGATCAATTAAAATAATAAGCATGTAAATTTAAGCATAAATTCAAATTAAATACCTGGTTGTCCTGAATTTAATTATGAGATGATAAATCCGGCTTAAGGTCTTTACTTTTCTGAATCAGACTGTTTAATGACAGAAGAACATAATGCCGGCTAAAATTTTCAAAAAAATCTTTTATCTTTATACATTTTAATATACCAATGTATGGGCTTAAATCCATTAACCGCTATATCACCGATTGATGGTCGATACCATAATCAGACAGATAAACTTGCTTCCTATTTTTCAGAATTCGGCTTAATTCGATATAGAGTTTGGGTTGAAACAGAATATTTTATTGCCTTGTATAAAGCCGGAATTTTTCACCTAAGTGCTGAACAATTGGCTAAAATTGATATTTTGCGGGGTATATATAAAAATTTTAAACTGGAAGATGCAAAAAACGTAAAAGAAATAGAAAAAAAGACAAATCATGATGTTAAAGCGGTTGAGTATTATTTGAAAAATAAGTTTGATGAATTTGGCTTATCTGAGTATAAGGAATTTCTTCATTTCGGACTAACATCACAGGATATAAATAATACAGCAATACCAGCTCTTGTGAGAGACTTTTTAAAAGAGGTTTATTCTGAACAATTGGAAACTCTTATCAATAAAATCGATAAACTGGCTGATGAATGGAAAGAAATTCCGATGCTGGCAAGGACTCACGGCCAACCTGCTTCACCAACGAGGGTAGGGAAGGAATTTTTAGTTTTTTCGGAACGTCTTAAAGTTCAGAAGGAAATGTTGCTTAGTATTCCATGGTCTGCAAAATTTGGAGGTGCTGTGGGGAATTTTAATGCTCACGTTGCAGCTTATCCCCGGATAAACTGGATACAGTTTGCTGATGATTTTGTGAATAAGGTACTGGGGTTATCCAGGACTCAGATAACCACGCAGATTGAACATTATGACAATATTTCTGCTTTAATGGATAATTTATCACGAATTAATAATATTCTGATTGATTTATGCCGGGATGTATGGATGTATATTTCTATGGAATATTTTCATCAGAAAATTAGTGAAGTTGAAACAGGTTCATCTACCATGCCCCACAAAATAAATCCTATTGATTTTGAAAATGCTGAAGGAAATCTGGGTATGGCTAACGCTGTTTTCAGTTTTATGTCGGAAAAACTTCCTGTTTCGCGCCTTCAAAGAGACCTTAGTGATTCAACAGTTTTGAGGAATATTGGTGTTCCGATGGCCCATACTATTATCTCGCTCAAATCAATACTAAAGGGCCTTGACAAATTGATACTGAATAAAGCTAAAATCGAAGATGACCTGGAAAATAACTGGGTAGTAGTGGCTGAGGCAATTCAGACTATCTTGCGCAGGGAAGGACATCCGGGGCCATATGAGGCTTTAAAATCATTGACGAGACAGAATAAGCCTGTAACAAAGGCATTAATTCATGAGTTTATTGAAACACTTAATATTTCGGATAAGGTTAAGGCCGAACTTAAAAATATTTCACCCCAAAATTATACCGGAATATAATAATGTACTTTTTTACGTTTAATAATTAAGTTTGTAATCCCGAATTATTTGAAGAAATTTAATGAAGAGTATTTACAGGATTTTCAGATATATATTGCCCTATAAATGGGAAGCGGCTGCAAGCATTGGATTTGTGATATTATCTTCTATATTTTCTTTGTTTAGCCTGGCAATGGTTGCCCCTTTTCTTAATGTTCTATTTGGGCAATCTGATCTTATAACAGAACCGATACCTTTTGCACTTAATGCCAATTCTATTATCCATAATTTTAATTATTATTTAAGCTGGATAATCATTTATAAAGGAAAGGTTAATGCCTTGTTTTTTGTCGGCCTTATTGTTGTTATTACCACACTCCTTAAAAATTTATTTCTTTATTTATCGAAATTTTTTATGATCCCCCTTCGAACAGGTGTGGTAAAAGATATTCGTAATAAAGTATATAAGAAAGTTCTGGAATTGCCTTTAGGATATTTTACTGAAGAAAAGAAGGGAGATATTATGTCAAGGATGGCCCAGGATGTTCAGGAGATAGAAGTGTCAGTTGTCAGGTCCCTTGAAATGATCTTTCGTGATCCAATTCTTATAATTATATACCTGGGATCTTTATTTTATATGAGCATAAAACTCACTCTTTTTGTAATCATACTTCTTCCTGTTAGTGGTTACATAATAGGGCGGATTGGAAAGACCCTCCGGAGCAGTTCGTTAAAAGGGCAGCAAAAACTTGGCCTGATTATGTCAGTATTTGAAGAGACTCTTGGAGGTTTAAGAATTATTAAAGCTTTTAATGCAGAGGAAAAAATGACTAAAAGATTTGAAAATACGAATCTTTTATTTACAAGGTTAACTGAAAGAGTTTACCGCAAACAACAACTTGCCAGTCCATTAAGTGAATTTTTAGGAGTTTTTGTATTAGTTACGGTTTTATGGTTTGGAGGAGCAATGGTTCTCGGGCAACATGGTTCCCTTTCTTCATCTGTGTTGATCACTTATCTGGTTATTTTTTCTCAGATAATAAATCCCGCAAAATCTGTTACTACTGCATATTATAATGTACTTAAAGGTCTTGCATCCATTGACAGGATAGACCAGATTATGGATGCTGATATTATAATAAAGGAAAAAGAAGACGCAATTACCGTTAGCGAATTTAAAAAAGAAATTATTTTCCATAATGTGTCTTTTTCTTATGGACAGGAACCGGTACTTAAGGATATAAATTTACAAATATTTAAAGGTCAGACCATTGCTATAGTTGGCAGATCAGGGGCCGGAAAGTCCACACTTGTTGATCTTATTCCCAGGTTTATAGATGCTTCTGAGGGGGACATACTCATTGACGGGATCTCTGTCAGGGACATCAAATTACATGATCTTAGGAAACTTATGGGTATAGTGAGCCAGCAATCTATTCTTTTTAATGATACTTTTTTTAACAATATAGCTTTTGGAGTTTTAAATGCCAGGGAAGAAGATGTTATAGCCGCAGCGAAAGTGGCAAATGCACATGATTTTATTATGGAGACACCTTTGGGTTATTATACAAATGTAGGAGAAGGAGGAAGTAAATTATCGGGTGGTCAGAGACAAAGGGTCAGTATTGCCAGGGCTGTATTGAAAAATCCGCCTATTTTAATTCTTGATGAGGCAACTTCATCTTTAGACACTGAATCAGAGAGACTGGTACAGGAAGCAATATTAAATCTGATGAAGAACCGTACTTCTCTTGTAATTGCTCATCGTTTATCGACAGTTAAATATGCTGACAGGATAATTGTTCTTGAAGAAGGCGGGATTGTTGAATCGGGGCGGCATGATGAGCTGATTGAAATTGAAAGCGGAATGTACAGCCGGCTTCACAAACTTCAAATGTTTTAATTTTAGGTGTAAATAATGAGAATCAGTGGTTTTTCCATGGCAAAAAATGCCAACAAATTATACTATCCTTTAAAACAGGCTATTTTATCGGTATTGCCTATTGTGGATGAGTTTGTTGTTGCTCTGGGAGATTGTGATGAAGACGATAAAACCCGGGAAGAAATTGAGAGTATTGGCTCAGATAAAATAAAGATTATTGATACTTTGTGGGATATTGTTAAGTATCCGCGGGGTATGGAACATGCCCGTCAGACGGATATTGCAAAAAGTCATTGTAAAGGCGACTGGCTTTTATATCTTCAATCAGATGAAGTTATTCATGAAAAATACCTGCCCCTTATAAACAAGCGTTGTCAGGAGTTATTGGATAACAAGGATGTAGAAGGCATACTTTTTAAATACCGGCATTTTTGGGGCGATTATGACCATTATCAGGACAGCCATTGCTGGTACAGGAAGGAAATACGTATTATTCGTAATGACCCGGAAATACACTCATGGGAATCAGCCCAGTCTTTCAGGCGTATCCCGGATTTTGACGGGATAAATTACCGTCAGCAGGAAGGTACCTTTAAATTGAAAGTTGCTGAAATCGATGCATATATTTATCATTATGGCTGGGTGAGGCCCCCTGATATTATGAGTAATAAAATAAGAGCCTTCAGGATCAATCACCATGGGCAGGAGAATGTGAAAAAGCAGGACAAAGCAAGACTATATGAGAATCTTTATGATTATGGAAATTTATCACGTATACCTTTATTTACCGGTACACATCCTGCTGTTATGAAGGAATGGATTGACAAGTTCAATTGGAAGGATCAGTTAAGGTTTAATGGCACGGCAGGAACTTTAAATCCGCTTAAGAATAAGCATGACAAGTTAAAATATCGGATTATTTCATGGATAGAAAAAAATTTGTTTTTTAATATCCGTCTTGGCGAGTTTAAAAATTATAAAACAATCAAAGCCTGATAAGGGTTTTTTTTATCCGGGGAAATCAGATTTTTATATTTTCGAAACCGTATTTCAGCTTTTTTCAGATAATTTATAAATTTTTTAATATCTGTTAAGCCATCTATATTTCCTGGTGTTGTCCCCCAGGAGTAATGCTGCGATAAATTCATGTGAACCATAACTATGTTTCATGATACTGCTAAGTGTATAATCGAAAGAATACCCGAATATATATTTATCTATTTTTATTCCTCCCATAAAAATCAATGAACGGCCTGTACGATATGAAATTCCTCCCCAATATTCGTCATTAAAAATTAGCTTGGTACTAATATCAGTTTGCCATAAAAAATTATCATTTGTTTTTAACAGAAAGGAAGGAGCCAGTGTAAGATACTCATTGATTGCAAAATCGTATCCTGCAGTTAAATAATAATATCTTTTCATTTTATATTCGGCATAACCTTTATCACCAAATCGTATCCCCGATTCAAGGAGCTGGCTGGCAGAAAATCCGGCAAAAAAATCAGGACCGGAATAATAGACACCGGTATTTGCATCCGGAATAAATATAGTTTTGTTTGCATGTTCATAAAATAAATCCTCTTCTTCGAATCTTATTTTTTCTTTATCAAGGGAGAACTGGTAAAAAATACCTGATAATCCAAAAGATAACTGTTGTTGTTGCATCCTTATATGGTATGCATAAGATAATTGTAGACCATTTCTTAGAACCGGCCCATTTCGGTCAGTAAATATATATCCCCCCAATCCTACTTTACCACTCCTTGAACTTAGTCGTT
The DNA here is from genome assembly GCA_964563105.1 of uncultured Bacteroidaceae bacterium. GTDB lineage: Bacteria > Bacteroidota > Bacteroidia > Bacteroidales > CAYVTV01. Next base: position 60,635 of record CAZLXM010000004.1, on the reverse strand, counting down.
GCCTTCTTTTAACAGAAGAGCTCCTTGAAACATAAGCATCCTTCATTATCCTTGTCTGAGCACTCAGGGCATGTGTGGACGGGGCATTTTTCAATCCAAGCCACTGCTGCCTTGATATAAGATTGATAGCAGTGTAACCTTCACTTCCGGCGACAGCAGGATTTAAAAGGAAACCATTCATCATATACTGGCTGTATAATGGCACCTGTTGTGCAAATAAATTTAAATGAAAAGAAGCCGCCAACAAGATAATCCAAAGTTTAATTAAAACCAGATACCCTGTCAAATGCAGTTTATTTGCTGAATATTTGAATGAATGTGTCATCTTATTAATGTTACTGTACCAGTTATTGGGTCCATGCCATCACTATTTAAGATAATAACAAAATAATATGAATCCATGGGCATTCTTTTTCCTTTATAAGTACCATCCCAGGGATTTGGATAACCTGGTGCGGAACGGAAGAGAAGGTTTCCCCAACGATCAAAAATTTCCACAACTGATTCAGGAAAGGCCTGAAGTTGAGGTATCCTCCATACATCATTTACTCCATCATCATTCGGGGTGAATGCGGTTGGCATATCCTTAAAATATATATTGCTGGAACAGGCAAGGATTTGTATTGTATCTGAGTTTTCACAATCATAAGCATCTTTTACAATAACCCAGATAGTTTTTTCTCCTTCATATACAGTTATTTCTCTTGTATTTTCACCTGTTGACCATTTGAAGAAAATACCATCTCCACCTGCATCCAGGATCAGTGATTCATTTCCGCAAATTATCGCTTCATCAGCAAGATTTATTACCGGCAGCGGACGTAAGGTAACATATAGATCATCTGATCGTTTACATCCATATTCATCAGTGACTTCCAGGATTACTCTTTCCTGGGTATATGCCGTATATGACAGTCCTGTACTTCCATTATGCCATAAATAGGAAAAATAATTATCCGGGGCCAGAATTGTAATTGAATCTCCATGACAAAGGTCCAGATCAGCACCAAGATTAAAGGCCGGGGCAGATACCAGTACTAAACCGGATACCGGAATGGCAGGGCAATTATATTTTGAGAATTCCTGTACAGTTATTTCAAATTCACCTGCATTGTGACCCCAGTTAACTTTTACCGAGTCATTATAATTTTGGATAATTGTACCTCCTTTCACTGTCCATACAAAGGTTGATCCTTCCGATCCTTTTACCTTCAAAATGGATCCGGTATCTCCCGGACATACAATAGTAATATATTGGGCGGGAGAATTGAAAGATAATCCTGCCAGGATCAGTATAAACCATATGTAGTTGTAATATCTCATTACATTTACATTATTCTCGTGGCTGAATCCTCTTTTTCCATCCGGGATAGTGACCCTGCCAAAAAGCAGGATCACAACCAGGAGGGAAAGAGAATAATTTAAATATTTTCAGCACTTAGTTTTTAACCTTTATTCTACTTTAATTTATGAAACATATTTATTTAAATAATTATTCCATTGATTTAACATAATTTATTTCTGATGAATATTCTCATTCTTTTACCAGTATATTTATATATCCGCTAATAATTATTGGTCAATGATTAATTATTTTTTTACCCGTCTTCATCAGAAAAGATTTTTGTTAATATCATTGTTAATTACATTGTTCTGATTGAACCCCCAATTATTTTCACTTTCTTGTTGTGAACGATAGTACCGGGAGTTTTATCAGAAAGTAAATTTGTTATTCCATTATTAATTCATATTTTCTAATGAAACCTTCATATAGCCTGCTTTTGAAAGTTGAGCCTGCCAATAACCTGCTTTCAGCTTCTTCATCTTTTTCACTGACGTACATGGAGATTTCATAAGAGTTGAGGATTCATTCAACAATATTTAATCAAATGCCGGTTCGCTTATTTCTATAAATATCCCTTGAAACTAAAGATCTTAAACTTGTAATTTCATATTAAACCGGCATTTTTTGTTCATAATAAGTTGTTAAATCAAAATATTCACACAATTAAGGATTCCTTCTTTCCAAAGATCTGTTACTTTCGATCGGACCGGTTTGAACTGTCGGATGAACTGTAATTGTAAATGAATCGTTTAATATCGTTCCATTTCCAGTAAAATCATCATTCATCCGGGTCAGTGTAATAACATAAGTTTGATCCTGATTTGAGCTTGTATTAACGAGATTATTTGGAAGTGAAATAGTTGCTGTTGCATTGGTCACACCTGTAACATTTACCGGTGCACTCGTAACCCCGTTAAGGCCGGTAATAGTATAGCTAAAATCGAAATTGGGGGCGCCAGTTAATCTCACTTCAATGTTTCCCCCAACATCATCTCCGGAACAGATTTCGAAGTCATCAGTTATTATGCTTGCTGTTGCACGGCTCCAGAGATTAACGTCCCAGGATTGAATAATACTTGGACAGGCAATGGATCCGCTTGATACTCTTTGTTGTACCGATACATTTCCGGACATTGAAGTTATAGTATCATTATCAGCCGGCCATTGTACCTGAATCGAAGTTAATCCGGCGGTATAATTTAAAACAAATGGATTCCCGACAGAACCATCACCTGAAGATGGTGCAGGCGAGACACTTACCGCACCGGTAACAGCCCATGTGTATTCATCTGATGCAGGACCGGGAACAGAATAAGTTGTTGTTCCACCTTTTCGTTCTTCAACGATTGGAAGCTGATCATTGGCAGTGTTGCCAATAAACTGTGCAAAGAGAGAGTTTGAAAAACCTGCTGTAATCAAAGCAAGAATTGCAAAAGTTCTAAGTACTGAATTTGTTTTCATTTTGTTCATCATTTAATTGTTAATAATTATTGTTTTTTTAATTTATTTAATCTTTATTTCATCTGCGATTTAATTTGTTATCTGATTCAATATCAGGTAATGTATGTAAATCATATACTGTTACATCATATACGTCTGAGGTTTCAGAGAAAGCATCTTTTGTTATTGTTACGCTGATATCAGCATTTCCCGGATTTGTAAATTCAACTGTAATTTCATGTGTTCCGGCACCTGATATAATGGTTCCGCCATTTACAGTCCATGAGTAGCTGTATCCGGGATCTTCTGATGTTGAGAATACTTCTGCATTCATGAGGCATACATCAGTTGCTCCGGTAATTACAGGAATGTCCAGGGCATAAACTAAAATATCGCGATTTGCCGAATTTGCACATCCATTTCCATCAGTATATGTATAAGTAAGAGTATGTGTACCGGCTCCGGCTAATGAAGGATTAAAAGTATTTCCGGCTATAATTCCGTTGCCGGAATAAATACCGCCTCCGGGATTTCCCTGATTTAGTATAAAATCTCCTGAATAAAGGCCTACAGGATTGATAGTGTCAAATGTTACTGTTGGAGGGTCAAATACAGTAAGGCTAACTGATCTTACGGATGAATTGCCACAATCAGCTTCAAATCTCATATAATAAGTTTGTGTTGCTGCAGGAGCGGAAAGATTAAGATTATTTCCGCTACCAATAAAATTAGTCAGCCCGGGATCTGAATACCATCTTGCTACACCGCCTGTACCCGGTGATCCGCCTGAATATGATAGTACGATAGTGCCCTCAGCAGAGCAAACAGATGGTCTGTCAACATTAACAGCATCGGCTTGAACAGGAGCTTCCTTCATATTTACAGTCGCACTGACTGTTGCTGTGTTGTTACATAAACCTTCTGCCCTTAACCAGTAAGATGTATTAACCACAGGATTTACAGTGAGCGTTAAACCTTCAGGTCCGGCAGGTATTGTGCAAAGATCATCCAGATACCATTTCCATGATGCCCCACTTCCGGGGAATCCTCCTTCAACACTCAATATAACTGAATCACCCGGACATATACTATCCGTGTTAAGGTTTATGCCTGTTGCAGCAATAGATAAGGTCTGTACATCAATACTCAGAGATGATATATTCAGACTGCTTCCGCAAGCATTATAAGCCTGAACGCTTATTTTACCTGAAACAGCATTGTTAAGAAAGTTAACAGTAATGGAATTGCCATTTGAAGGACCTGAAATAACAGTATTTTCTGGTAATGACCAGATATAACCCGTTGTATTCGGAACCGGATCAATACTATATATCAGTCCTGTCTGTCCCTGACAGACTGTTTGAGGTCCGCTGATCAAACCGGGTTCTTCAGGCAATGCATTTAAAGTAATATATAAAGTGTCAGATACAGGCCCGGCTCCACAATCGCTATTTGAACCATAAACAGTGAGCTTAGCTATTCCGGAATAATTTTCATCCCAGTCGATAGTGATATTTGAGGCGGTTCCGATAATTGTTCCTGTTATCGAAGGTTCCAGGCTCCAGTTATAAACATCGGCATACCAGGATGAAGTACTGTAGCTAGTATTCGGGCTATTCTGACATAAAGCAATATTACCTGATATTGCTGAAGGTTTCCTCGCTGTTTTTATTACGCTTACTGTAATTGTATCTGAATTGCCACTGAAGCAGCCATGTTCATCCACAACCCTGACCCAGTAGTTACCCGGCGAAACAATGGTGTCATTCTGAGTGGATACTCCATTACTCCAATAATACAGGTTGGCATCCGGAGTTGTCAGTACCACATTAGAGCCTTCACAGAATGTACTTGTCCCGGATAATATGCTAACCAATGGCTTGTCTATAACCGGCCAGTTCAGCAGGTCTGCCGAGCTGCCCAGGACACTTCCTGTACATCCGTTGTTGTCTGTTACTGCAGTAACAGAATATATTCCCGGTGTACTAGTTTTAAATTTATATGGATTGGCAGAAGTAGTTATATTAAACAGGTCTGCCCCGTCAGTATAAGTAATATTCCAGGGAGGGGCCCCGGTCAGATAAATTGAAAATTCAACTTCCACTCCGGCACATACAGTGCCCCCTCCAATAATTGTAGCTGTAGGATTGGCATTTACAGTAATGTATTTACTTATAGAATTACTGCATCCCGAAGCGGATGTATAATTGTATGTGATCTGATGGCTGCCCGGGTTTGTAATACCCGGATCAAAGAATGCTGTTCCGTCACCATTATTTATAATTCCATTGCCAGTGAACCAGCCGTTTGAATCTTCAGGAAAGCCGCTTAAGAGTATTGAGGAACCAGTTTTACAATAGGGCCCTCCCGGATCTGTGAAATCTACAAAAGGTAAAAAGTCTGCAAAAGTAATTGCACATGAATTAAGGTTAATGGCATCAGAGCTTGTAATCTCGCCTGAAGCAATTGAACCGTTAATATTTCCATTACCATAGTTTTTCCATTCAGAACCATCCCATACGGCTACTTTTAAATTAGCAAGATCGGATATGCAACTGCAATTACCATCCCAGGCTATATTTACATTTATCGCTGAGTTGCCTGATACTCTTTCCAAAGTCCAGTATTCACAATTTGAAACATGATCAATGGAGGCTTCATGCAAGTTAATATTATAATAAGGATTTGGATTAGATCCAAAATATTCAGCAATAAATGCATCATTTACAGAATTGGGGGCTGATATCGCCAAAGGAAGATAACGGCCATTTTTACCAAGAGGAAAGCTTACAGCTAAATTCCCCGTGATTTTAAGTGGCCCTTCAATGTAACTCAGAGCTGATCCTCCGGAAATTGTTCCGCTGCTCTCAATATTCAATAATTTAGTTGTTGTTGTTTTGATTATTCCTCTCGTTAGTGTTAAGGTCCCTGAAACTGATACCGGTCCTTCAAGGCTTAATTGCGGGCTGCTTATCCTTGTATTGTTGATCTCAATATTGCGGTAGCTAAAATTATCCGTTCCGCCTCCTGCATTTTCGGGTATTATCTGTAGGTAATCACTGCTATTAAATACGATGGTAGAATTATCCCTTGAATTTAATATTCCATAACGTGTTGCCCCTCTTTGAACAGATCTTCCGGCAAAGAGTTTTGAATCATTGTTTAGCTGTATTTCCAGCCTGTTCTGTGCAGGGCTACTAAACAGAATATCCCTGTGAACTCTTAAATTTGCAGAATTATTCAGTATTATGCTTGATTTTATCCCCCCTGTATTTTCCAGGATTAAGTCATTCATGATCCGGACTTCGGCAGTACCCGAAATATTAAGTTCGGTATTGTTTATATTTCCAGAAGAAGACTTAATGATAAGATCATTCTGAACAGAAATAGATGAGTTATCCTGAACTGTGATCCGGAAAATATTATTACCGCCGGCTCTGTTAATATTGAAATCGTCGTTTATTGAAAGGCTTCCTGAGTTTAAAATACTGATTTCTCCGCTTACATTATAAGCATTATTAGAGAAAGTCATTTCACCATTTACTGCTAATGATCCCCCATTTAAAGTAAGGGAGGTATTATTGTTTATAGCTTCAATATTTAATTCAGCACATGCTTCATCTGTATTTACAATAACATTATATCCTTTTATATGTACAACATCACCAATTTGTGGGGCAGAAGTTGCCGGAGGCCCTCCTTCTGATAAGGACCATGTAGAAGCTATATTCCAATTACCATTGGCTATGGCATAATATTCATTTCCTGATATATTATTTACCTGGAGTGTAAATGTACCACGAGCCGATAGATTATTATCCACGGATATATAATACCAGTTGCCCGGATTGAGTCCTGAATATGCAATTGACACATTATCTGGCTGAGCGGAATATCGTTTGCAGGATAATTCTGTTGTTCCATCAGAGTCCCATAGTGCCAGATAGATCCGACTTATTGTTCCAAATGGTCCTCCCCGTAATACCTGAATTGAAACATCGGAATGAATAGCCTGAAATTTAAACCAGCGATTATAGTAAGGACCAGCATTCCAGCAGCTTCCGGCTATTTTATCGGGAGTAGCACCTACTGTGGTGAACTCCTGCAATTCTGATTGCCAGTTATTAAGCTTAGTTATCTCATATGCACCTTCATAAAAATCATAATCCATTGCATCGTCAATATATAGTGAGAAAGTCCCTCTATAGCTTGGATTATTATTATCCACGGATATATAATATGTGTTTCCGGGAGTCAGTGTATTTGCACCCAGAGATACATTGTCATTCTCATTAACATATTGTTTACACGTAACTTCGGTAATTCCGTCAGCTTCCCAGAGAGCAGCATTAATTCTCCGGATGGTACCATAATTTCCTCCTGTTCTGACTTCTATATTAATTACCGGTGTTGTGGCTGTAAACTTGAACCAGCGATTAAAATTAGGGGCAGTATTCCAGCATGAAGCAGCAATTTTATCAGGTGTGGCCCCGGATGTAGTATAAGCAGCATCGGGGGAAGACCAGTTATGAAGGTCAATAAGTTCAATTGCCCCTTCATAATAGTCATAGCTGACTTCATCATTTAAGGCAAGGGTAAAGCTGCCACGAAAACTCATATTGTTATTATCTACAGAGAAATAATACCAGTTTCCCGGGGCCAGCCCTTCATAATCAAGTTCAACAATGTCGAAATCAGTTACATAACGATTACAGGACAATTGAGTAATTCCATCTGATTCGAATAGTGCGATATTGACCCTGCGAATGCTACCATATGATCCGCCTGTCAGAACCTTTATATTTATTCCGGGAGTAGTTGCCCTGAATTTAAACCAGCGATTATAATTTGGTGCTGTATTCCAGCATGTCCCCGGATTTCTGTCCGGTGATGCACCTATTGTCGTATATTCCTGCAGAAGAGACTGGGAGTTAATCAGGTGACTGACATCCCTGGCACCTTCATAAAAATCATAATCTACTGCATCATTTATATACAGGGAGAATGTTCCCCTGAATCCCGCATAATTATTATCAACAGATAAATAATATGTATTTCCGGGTATAAGGTTCAGAGCTTCAACTTCTACAATATCATTATCATTTACATATCTTTTACAGGCTACTTCAGTTAGACCATCAGCTTCCCAGATAGCGGCATTAACTCTTCTTATTGTACCATAAACTCCTCCTGTTCTGATTTCTATATGGATCTGGTTAGTTGTAGCTGTGAATTTGAACCATCTGTTATAATTTGGCCCGGTATTCCAGCAGCTTGCAGCACTTTTATCGGGTGTTGCCCCTATGGTTGTATATGCAGCATTTGACGAATGCCAGTCATGAATAATTCCCAATTCAATAGCACCTTCATAAAAATCATAGTTTGGTTTATCATCCAGGCATAAAGAGAAAGTTCCTCTGAATCCTTCGAAATTATTATCCACAGCAATAAAATACCATTTTCCCGGAATCAGGTTACCAGCAGAGACTTCAATATTATCTTCATCGTTTACATAGCGGTTACAATCGAGTACAGTAGTGCTGTCCTGATCATAGAGAGCTAATTGTGCCCTGCGGATTGTTCCATAAGGACTTCCGGTTTTTAGCTGAATATTGATTGAGCTTGTGGTGGCCATGAATTTGAACCAGCGGTTATAATTCGGAGATGTATTCCAGCAATGAGGTGCAGTTCTGTCAGGTGTAGCTCCAACTGTAGTATATTCAGCATTTTCGGAGCAATTATTAATCAAATAGGTAATATCCTTTGCCCCTTCTAAATAATCGTAATTCAGTTGGTTATCAATACATAAGGTAAATGTTCCACGAAATCCTTCATAATTATTATCAACAGATATATAATATGTGTTTCCGGGTAAAAGCTGGCTGGTTCCAATCGAAACACTGTCACTGTCACTTACATATCTGTTGCATGCAATTTGGGTTATGCCGTCATCTTCCCATAAAGCAAGGTTTATGCGTCTTATGGTTCCGTAACTTCCGTTAGTTTTAACCTTTATATTTATAACTGGTGTACTGGCAACAAATTTGAACCATCTGTTATAATTCGGTCCGGTATTCCAGCAGCTTGCTGCATTAAGATCGGGAGTTGCACCCCGGGTTGAAAAAGCAGCATCCACAGAACACCAGCTTGTCAGATCCTGTAATTCATAAGCTCCTTCCTTGTAATCATACGTTACCCTGGTATCTATATTAAGTGAAAAACTTCCACGAAATCCTTCATAATTATTATCAACAGATAAATAATACACATTTCCGGGTACCAGATCCACTGATTCGACATAAACATCATCATTATCCGATATATAACGATTGCATGAAACAATTGTTGAACCATCATCCTCCCATATTGCTGCATTAATGCGCTGTAGAGTACCATACGTTGTGTTTCCGCCACGTACAAGTATGCTGATAGTATTAGTTGTAGCTGTGAATTTGAACCACCTGTTATAGTTTGGACTGGTATTCCAGCACGGAGCGGCACTTTTATCAGCACTTGCACCTCTGGTTGTGTAGATTGCATCAGGAGAGCTCCAGTTATTTAAATCTGTCAGCTCTATCGCTCCTTCATAATAATCGTAATCTACTTTTCCGTTTACTCGCAGGGAGAAAGATCCGTAATATCCTCCGGTGGCGGTTGTAATGGAAACATAATACCAGTTTCCGGGCGTTAAATTTGGTGATTGAACAACTACTGAGTCATAATCAGAGATATATCTGTTACAGTTAACTTCAGTTGTTCCGTCGGCTTCCCATATTGCTGCATTAATTCTTCTGGCGGTTCCGTATAATCCGCCTGTAAGGAATGTCAGTGCGATTTGTTCTGTAGCTGCCTGAAATTTAAACCATCTGGTGTGGCTATTACCCTGATTCCAGCAGGAAGCGACATTTCCGTCTGCAGTAGCTCCCCTTGTTGAATATATAGCATCACCTGAATACCAGTTGTCGAAATCCGTTAATTCTATTGCTCCTTCATAATAATCGTAATCTACCTGTCCGTTTACACGAAGGGAGAAAGATCCGCGATATGCTCCGGTGGCTGTTGTAATGGAAACATAATACCAGTTTCCGGGTGTTAAATTCGGTGATTGAACAACTACGGAGTCATAATCAACGATATATCTGTAACAGTTAACTTCAGTTGTCCCGTCAGCCTCCCATATTGCTGCATTAATCCTTCTGGCAGTTCCATATGATCCACCTGTAAGGAATGTCAGTTTGATTTGTTCTGTAGCTGCCTGAAATTTAAACCATCTGGTGTGGTTATTGCCCTGATTCCAGCAGGAGGCAACATTTCCGTCGGCAGTGGCCCCTATTGTTGAATATACTGCATCACCTGAATACCAGTTATCAAAATCTGTTAATGTTATGGCACCATGCATGAAATCATAATCCAGCACTTCAGTATAAAGTGTATCCGAATTTGTACAGACAGATTCTTCAGTATATTCATAGACGATTTCATGTAAGCCCAATCCTGCAATTTCGGGATGAAATGTATCACCTATGATGCCGGGACCGGAAAAAGTTCCTCCTTCAGGGGAAGCGTTTAATAATATTGGAGGATCAGTTATAGCAATATAGGGGGCCAGGCCGGAAAAGCTGACTATGGGAATTGGAATTACCCTTATATCTTGTTCTGCAGAATTTGAACATCCATTTCCATCTGTATAGCTATATGTGAGGGTATGTGTTCCTTCACCTGCAATTTCGGGATGAAATGTATCATCTATGATGCCGGGACCTGAATATGTTCCTCCGGCAGGACTGCCCGAAGAAAGAGTTATATCAGCACCATCAATGCAAACAGGACCGGGAGCGGTAAATACAACTACAGGGAGATCACGAACAGTTACATTCACAGATCTTGCATCTGTATATCCGCAATGATCTTCAAACCTCACATAATAAGTTTGTGAGACTGCCGGGGCAGGGATGATAAGATTATTACCAGTGCCAAGCAGATTTGTAAATCCCGGATCGGAATACCATCGTGCTGTTCCGCCTGTGCCAGGGCTGCCTCCCTCATATGATAATTCAATGTTTCCTGATCCGGCACAAATAGTATCAGGATCAACTGATGCTGATACAGGTGCAATGCTATTTTCCTTTACTGTAACGTTAACAGGACCAATATCAATGGTGTCAGGGAATGCAGAAGTTAATATCCTGATATGATAATCTCCGCTTTCAAGAGCGGTAAATGAAAAGGAATCTGCTCCGGGAATAATTACAGCATCTTTATACCACTGATACCATGTACTGCTATCGGGAACAGATAAAATCACTGAATCTCCTTCACAAAATTCTGTGGGCCCTGAGGCACTTATGTCATATGTTATTCCCGAGAATAATCCCCATACCGGATCATTTTTAAGATCATCCATACCTCCGTATCCGCAATCGGGATTACATCTGAGATCATCATAATTAGAGCCCTGTTTTATTTGAGGGACCGGATCAAGGATATAAACATTTCCACCGTTAATTTCGAAACTACCCTGGTTATTTGACCCTCCATTTTGTGTGAATGTACCTGTTACGATCATGGTCCCCTCCACCAGCACATTCGTTTTATTATCAGAAGTATAGTTACCATATACAATAAAAATGGCACCTGGTTCAATTGTCAGGCTTCCTTGATTTCCAAGAGCTAAATCTCCGTGAATAATAAATATTCCGCCTGATTCAATGATCAGATTACCTTGGTTTCCCATTGTCAGATCACCATAAATGGTAAAGAAAGCTCCGGATTCAATTGTCAGATTACTTTTGTTTACCGGATCCAGGTTTCCCTGAATCGTAAAAATTCCCCCGGATCTTACAATAGGATTACAATCATTGCCCAGTGTGACATTTCCGGTAATACTTAGTGAATCGTATATATCCAGGGCCTGGTTAAAGCTAATATTTCCGGTATGCTGAATATCACCATAAATAATTACCGGATTACTTACATTAACAGGATTAGGAGCAGAGGAGTCCAGCCAGGAATTATTGTCGGTAAAATTTCCGCTATAATTATCTTTTGATATTTTCGTCTGGGCAGACAGGTTTATTGAAAAAGTGAATAATGGCAAAAGGAGAATAAAACAAAAATAGTTTACGACTATTCTTGTGCTCTTACCTGAAAATAACGAATTATTAAAATAATATTTCCCCCCTTGCAGCAACATTAATTAATGTAAATATTTTTATATCTGCATATGTTTAACAGCATTTTTGATTTTTGAAAAAAAGAAAATGCCATAAAGTTTTATTGATTAATTGTTTAAGAATTTACAATAGAATACGAAACAATTTTTCCAAGGTTTCAAAATGGCTAAAAGCTTGATAAAAATGAGAGTGCTGCTTTTTGGATGAGCATACTGACAGATATCAAAGCTTGCGGTGTAAATGACATTCTTATAACAGCTACCTATAATCTGAATGGTTTTACAGATACAATTAAAAATATGTTTCCTGAATCCGGAACACAGATTTGAGTTATGCACCAGATTAGAAACTCTGCACGTTACGTTGTTTGGAAAGATAAGAAAGAGTATGCAAATGACATGCGATACATTTATGAAGCGCCCACCAGAAAAGCGGCTGAGGCAGCTCTTAATGATTTTGCCCTTAAGTGGGATGCCAAATACAGCTATGCTGTAAAATCATGGCAAAATAACTGGGAGGACCTGACCGTTTTCTTTGACTTCCCTGTTGAAATCAGAAAAATTATTTATACAACTAATTTGATTGAAAACCTGAATGGTAAAATAAGAAAATATACCAAAAATAAGCTCTCTTTCCCCACGGACGAGGCCGTTATTAAATCGGTTTATCTGGCACTTAGGGAAACTTCTAAAAAATGGACACAGCCGATTAAAAACTGGGGATTGATTCTTAATCAATTCCTGACTATTTTTGCAGAAAGGGTCCGACTGTAAAGCCAGACCCTCTGATTATACTTACATACTTTATGGGATAGTGTCTAAGTCAATAACGTTATTTAATAATAAAAATATGAACACACAATTTATGAAAGACAGGAAAGAAATAAGCCGCAGAAAATTCCTTGCGAGTTCTGCTTGTGGCGGTATAGGGGCAGTAAGTGCAGGATGTATGATATCATCATGTTCACGATCGGGGAGCAATGAAAATAACAAACCCGAATTTACTCCGGCATCAATCAATGGTATATCCATACGACCATATCTCCTGCTTTGTGCCATTTGCAGGATTGGACAAGGAAATATTGATGGAGATGATGACAGGATCAAGGCAATAAGAAATAATCCTGACATTCCTTTGACATTGGTATGTAATGCCGGTGAGGTTTTTACGTACCAGGACCCCGGTACTGCTGATGATGCCCACGGGAGCTTTGAGTTCAACAGGAAACGCGATCTTGAAATATTACAGAGAATTGACCTGCATCCAGGAGTTACCTTACCTGCTAGGATAATCTATCATCGTATTTGGGACAATATTGAGAATGTTGCTGATATTTGCAATTGTGGAGAAATGGAATCAGACAAATGCAAAGGCTGTCATCTGGCTAAATCAGGTTCCTATGAAAAAGGTCGCGAGATAAGCCTGAAGTATGCTGTTCCGCACTGGAACACCCAGCTTAATTTTTCCGAGGCTGATCTGCCGGCTGCCAGCCTGGCGTTGATTATCCCCAGGACCAGGGAAGAAAGAGCTGAAGCGAAGAAGGCATCCATCGAAGCGATGAAGAAAGCTGATGCCATTTCTGTCAGGCCACATATTCTTTTATGCGCGATATGTCAGTATGGGCAGGGCTCGATACCTCCTTTTGAAACTGACAATCTGCCTGAAATGTTGCAATATATCATAAAAAATCCGAAAGCCAAAATCAGAATAGCCCAGGGTGCCGATTGGATGATGTGCGCTCCCTGTCCCAGCCTGAGCAGGTACGGGGCCTGTCTTAATGTAAAGGGACATTGCGGACTGGGAAGCCAATTGCGTGATGTGAGAGTACTTCAAAAACTTGAATTGAGTTATGGGGATGTGATAAATGCCAGAGAGTTATACAAGAAGATCATGGAACGTATCCCCAGTTCAGCTATGATTTGCGGATCGATTTCAAAAGGAGTTCCGGTTCATTCTGTATGGGAAGATGAATGCGGGCATCATGAAGAAAGTTTATCGGAATATGTAAATGGCAGGGAACAGCTGATTAAGGAATTCGGGTTCAAAATTTAGTCAGAATATTCTGTAAAACACGAATATTCAACTTTTTAGCCAATTCTGTCCTGATCTTGCTGATGATTTTAAAATCATCCGGCTGATCAGCTCCCCCAAAAATACCACAAAACATCTGATAATGAATACTCTCGTTGAGATATTCAAAAAGTTTACGATCAGATAAATTACTGTAGGATTTGAGTAACATTAAAGCAAGTTTGCCCTGGAGAATGAATAAAGATTTACGGTCCTGACGATTCTCCTTCAAATGTAACAAGCGGATAAGATCATTCCAGGGAATAACCTGGTATATTTTACCCGTTTCGGAATTAAGAAAATTATTCCAGTATAGGGAAAACTCATTTTGTGGAGAAATAAATGAAATTTCTAAGGGATTTTCAAAAATTCTTTGTAATTTTCTCATGGAATTAATATAATTACCCCGATTTTTGACCTTTTTGGCAGATTTCGGGGTTTTTTATAAAATCATATAAGATTTAACTATTTGTAAATCAAATATTTAACAATTTACGAACATCCCTGACAATTTACGAACATCCCTAACAATTTACGAACATCCCTAATTATAATTCTTAATATTAGTTACGCCCGCTTAAATATTGTTAGCACCTAAGATATTTAGTGGAGATACTGTTAACAACATTTAATTATCATAAATTTTTGTCACCCGTCACCCGTCACCCGTCCCCCGTCACCTTTCACCTCCCCCCAATACTCCTTTATCCCCTCCCCAAGCCCTACAAAATCTTTTCTATATCCAATATCTCTCAACTTAGTCATTTTTGCTTCAGTAAAATACTGATAATTTTCCCTGATATCTGCCGGTGTATCAACAAACTCTATATTTGGTTTCATTTCGAGGGCGAGGAAGGCATTATTTGCCAGTTCAAGAAATGTTTCAGCTTTACCCGTGCCAAGATTATAAATACCAGAATGCTTACGATGCTCCAAAAAGTAGAACAAAACATCAGTAACATCATTTACATATATAAAATCCCTGCGTTGCTCTCCATCTTTAATGTTTTCACGATGTGACCTGAAAAGTGTTAATTTTCCGGTTTTTCTGATTTGATGAAATGCATGAAAAATAACAGAAGCCATTCTGCCTTTGTGATATTCATTTGGGCCATAAACATTAAAAAACTTTAAACCGGCCCAAAATGAAGGAGTTTTTGCCTGCTGAAGGACCCATTTATCAAAATCATTTTTTGAAATTCCATAAGGATTAAGAGGTTGAAGTTTTGAAATCAGGGAGTGGTCATCATCATAACCAAAACGACCATCACCATATGTAGCTGCTGAAGATGCATAGACCAGGGGTATTCCGAATTCGGTACAAATATTCCATACTTGTTTAGAATAATTCAGGTTCAGTTCATCAAAAATTTTAGTATCATATTCAGTTGTATCTGTACGGGCACCGAGGTGGAACACAAATTGAACATCACGTTGGTTTTTTCTTAACCACTCATGAAATTCAGTTCTTTCAATCAGCTTTGTATATTTTCTGTCAATATAGTTAGCTTCTTTATTCTTCTTTGAGAAGTCATCTACTAGTATCAAATCATTAAAATACTCATTATTTAACCTTTCTACAAGTTTGCTTCCTATAAAACCTGCAGCTCCTGTAATAATTATCATATTTTTAAGTTTATTTTATCCGTCTTCTGGTTTTCCGCTCTATCTGAATATCATTTGGGAATATATGTTATTCATATTCTGTTAATCTGCTTTTATTCTCTTTGATCGAGGAGTTTATTAAGGTCTTTTACAAAACTCCTGATATCTTCAATCCCATATCCGTTTTGTTTTGCAGCAATTTCAAGAGTGCAATTAACAGGTCCTTTTACTGAAACACATTTAATTCCTTTTTCGGAAAGATATTTTATAGAAGCAGGGAACTTATTAACCAGCCATTCAATACTTGTATCTTCTTTAACGACCATTAGCAATTAGTTTTATTTTGCAAAGGTAAAAAATACCTGTTATGGTTTCATTAAAAATTATCCGGCAAAAGCAAATATTTATTTTTTGCTTTATTCTATTGTCTTATTCAACATTAAGTTGTTTTCAATATTTGTATCGGGAAAACCTTCCGTGATGATTTCTGCTGAAGTTATAATATCTGCTTTATCGTATATGAAAATATATTCGGAAGTATCCTTCCAGATATTTGCAGGCAGAGGTGAATAGACTTCTTTACCATTTTGTAGTGTTATTTTTAGACGCGAAGGGAATGGCATACCTCCGGAGTTTTTAATTTTTATTTCATTTGTACCATCTTTACTAATAATCTCGGTAATTTCAAGATCGGGATATGCAAACTCACAAAACCAGGGTTTAAAGAACCAATCGAGATTTAAGCCGGCAATATTTTCAAATGTAAAAAACATATCCCAGGGTGTTGGAGATTTTCCTTTCCAAATTTCAATAAAACCGTGAAGACATTCTCTAAATGTTTTTTGTCCGAGTATATCCCGAAGAATCCAAAAAGCAAGGCTTGGCCTCATATATTCGTGAATTTGAAAAATCTCATCGGAAAGATACCCGGAATTTACAATTGGTGGAATATCCTCCTGCTTTCCGGCAATTTTAGGATAATGTTGGAGATATAATTTTTGAAAATTTTGTGTTGTTTCTTTCTTCAGATGCTGTTCTTGTCCTAATACTGTTATTAACCCTTCATCCATCCATCCATAGCGTTTTTGATTTGTCCCTACCAGAAAAGGAAAATAAGTATGGGCAATCTCATGGGTTATAACGAATAAGAGCTCTTTAAAACCGGAGTCACCTATATTTATGATCATTGGATATTCCATTCCATCCTTCCCCTGGAATACAGTTAATTTTGAATAAGGGTAGGGGACACCCGGAAGGTCAGTAGAAAAGTCCTGAACTGACCAGGCAGCTATTTCAGCAGCTTTGTGAAAATTCCCCGAAGAAGGGTCATAGGCAGTTTCAACCAGTATTTTTTTATATTCTGATTTATCTTTTATTGTAATTGTTGTTGCATCCCAGACATAATTATTACTTATTGCAAATGCAAAATCACTGACATTGCTTGCGGAATATTTCCATGTATTGTTTTTTTTATTTGTAATATCAATTTTCTTTTTAAGATCCTTTTTTGTGACGATATGAACAATTTCGTCAGTAGTTTTTGCATGCTGATATCGTTTAAGAATTTCTTCGCTTAATATTTTTTCCGGATTTTGAAGTTCTCCGCCCGCCCAGACAATGTAATTTTTAGGAACAGTTATATTTACGTTAAAATCACCATAGTTATTGTAGAATTCAGCAACTCCCGTGTATTCTGAAAAATCCCAACCGCTTATATCATCATAAACCGATACCTGCGGATACCAATAGCCCATAAAACATGAGCCTGAATTATAGCATCCAAATCTGTTGCCGGTTTTTGAAGGCATATAAAATTCCCATTCAATATAAATTTTCGCTTTTTTTCCTGCTCCAAGATTTAATGGAAAAACAATATTTGTATTATTTTTTAAAATGCAGGATTCTGGAGAATAATTTTGTCCTTCGATCACAACATTTTTAATAATCATGCCGTCGTGAAGATCTGCAGGATCTACTTTACGGCCGCGGATACCACCTCTGATAAAAATATTCTGGTATAATCTAAATACAATATAACTAAGATTTACAGGACTGTTATTAAAATAAATAATTTCTGCCTGGCCTTCCACTTTTTTTGTTAATGGCTGGAATATAATATCCATATTATAGTTTGCCCGGTTTTGGAAATATTTTTCTCCTGGTTTTCCATCAGGTGACCTGCTGCCTTTTTCATAAGCTTCTTTTATTTCACGAGGTAAAAAATAACGCTGATCCTGGCAATAAACCATTACAGGCAATAACAAGCATAGGGTTAGAAGTGCTTTAAAATCCATGCTTTTTTATTCTAGGCTCAATATTTTGAAAAATATCATCATCCTTTAAAGAAATTTGAATCAACAAGATTAATTAAGAAAGTTCTGTAATAATGGTAAAAACAAAATTTTCTTTAACTATTTTCATTAAGTGTATAAATTAGGATTGCGATTTATTCTTTTTTGTTTTATAGGCTGCAAATAACATGCTGAGCCCAAAAATAAGCATAAACAGGCCTGACCATAAATTAATGTTGATATTCAGAGATGTATCATACATGTCATTACCGTTTGTTAAAAGCCCAAAAATAGTAAGTATCACTCCCAGAAGTGTAAACATTCCTCCAATAGGGATTTTTATATCGAGTCCCATAATTATTATTTTTTAATAGTTACCAATAAATTATACTAAGCACAATTGTAATAAGTCCTACTGCAACAGCCCAGACAACTGGTTTCTGGTACCAGTATTTACTATCATCCTGAACTTTAGGGGTTAATGAATAAACTAATCCTGTAAGTTCCTTATCTGATTTTTTCTGTTCAGTTAATAAAGAGATTATTATTGTTGCAATTAAGGCAACACTAAAAGCACAAATAGCTATCCAAAAATTTTGAGCCATTTCACTGGGGAATATTTTAATAATTGTTCCGGTCCAGCCTCCTTTTATTAAAGATGTAGCTCCGTGAGGTTGAGTTAAACCATGTACTATGGCTGCTGAAATAGTCCCGGAAATCAATCCCCAGAAGGCGCCATGCCCGGTTGTACGTTTTGTAAACATTCCCATTAGAAATGCTGCAAAAAGAGGCGCATTAATAAAAGCAAATACAAGCTGGAGAAAATCCATAACATTATTAAATTGTTTGGCTACATAGGCTGCAAGGATACTAACTGTTACGCCAACAATGGTAGTTATTTGTCCGACTCTCAAATAATGTTTGTCAGATTTTCCAGGTACCAGGTAACTCTGGTATATGTCATAAGTCCATACAGTATTAAAAGCAGTTACATTACCGGCCATTCCGCTCATAAAAGAAGCCATAAGGGCTGTAAGCCCTAAACCAAGTACGCCGGTAGGAAGAAAACGATGTAATAACATTGGAATAACAAGATCATAATCATATCCTGAGCCTTTAAGAGGGAGTGTAAATGCTTCATCTCCAATGTTTATCAAGGCTATTGCAATCATTCCGGGTAAAATAACCAGGAATGGAAGAAACATTTTAGGCAAGGCACCTATTAAAGGAGTTTTACGTGCGGCACTCATTGATCCTGCTGCCATGGCCCTTTGAACAACAAGGAAGTTTGTACACCAATATCCAAAAGCGAGGACAAAGCCTAAACCGAAAAAGATCCCCATCCATCCTCCCATCGGATGTTCCGGAGAGGTTGTTTTCCATGAATGTTGGAAGCCTGCTGAGGCCGGGTTCATAGATAATTTTTCAACCAGTCCGTCCCATCCGCCAACATGTATCATGCCAATGATCACAAGAGGTAAAAATCCTATAACAATTAGAAAAAACTGAAGTACTTCATTATATATTGCAGAACTGAGGCCTCCCAGATAAGTATATACAAGAACAATTGAAGCTGATAAAATCAGGCTCATATGAAAGTTCCATCCTAAAAGTGTTTCCATAAGTAAAGCAAGGGCATACATGGAAATACCCGAGGCAAAAATTGTCATAATAGCAAAGGAGAATGCATTAAACCCTCTGGTTTTTTCATCAAAACGAAGTTTTAAATATTCAGGTACTGATCTTGCTTTTGATCCGTAATAAAAAGGCATCATAAAAATGGCAAGAAAAATCATGGCAGGTATAGCTCCAATCCAATAGAAATGTACCGTAGCCCAACCGTATTTTGCTCCTGAGGCCGCCATTCCAATTACTTCAAGTGCACCCAGATTTGCTGAAATGAAAGCCAGCCCGGTAACCCATGCAGGAAGGGACCTGCCGGCTTCAAGGAAAGCTGCAGCATCTTTCATATATTTCTTTAAAGCCCATCCGATCCCAAGGACGAAACTGAAATAAATCAATATTATCGAATAATCGATCCATGAAAGATTGAAAGTGTTCATTTTTATCTGATTTTTGAATTTATTATCAAAAGTAAAAACAAATTTTTTTAAAGCAATAATTTAATTCTTTTTAAGATTAACTATTTTTAATTGTTGGAATAAACTTTTAATCATGAATTAATCAATTATATTTATTTCTATTATTGGAAATTAAAAATTACTAATTAATAAACTGTTTATTTATGTCTGATAAATTTGTGATCGGAATTGATTTTGGAACGGATTCTGTTCGTTCTCTCATTGTAAATGCTTTAACAGGTGAAGAAGTTTCCACTTTTGTTTATTATTATCCGCGCTGGTCAGAAGGAAGATTTTGTAATCCCTCAATAAACCAATTTCGCCAACACCCTCTGGATTATTTAGAAAGCATGGAAATAGTGGTGAAAAAGTCATTAGAAAAGGTGTCTTTACCAGTTAAGGAAAATATTGTTGCTATTTCTGTTGATACTACCGGATCAACTCCTGTTGCAGTAAATGCTGAAGGTATTCCGCTTTCATTGCTGCCTGAGTTTAAAGATGACCCTGATGCCATGTTTATATTATGGAAAGATCATACAGCCATAAAAGAGGCTGATGAAATCAATACTTCGGCCCGCTCCTGGGGTGGGATAGATTATACAAAGTATGAGGGGGGTGTTTATTCAGCGGAATGGTTTTGGGCAAAAATGCTTAATGTACTGAGAAAGAATAAAAAAGTGAGGGATGCGGCCTATTCATGGGTGGAGCATTGCGACTGGATAAGTGCTGTTTTAACAGGTAATACCAATCCTCTTTCTTTGAAGCGAAGCAGATGCACTGCCGGTCACAAAGCTATGTGGCATAAATCCTGGGGAGGATTGCCCTCGGGAGAGTTTCTGGAATCTTTAGACCCTTTACTTTCCGGAATAAGGGAAAGGCTTTATTCTGAAACATATACCTGTGATTTTGGAGTTGGATTTTTATCTGATGAATGGCAAAAAAAATTTGGTTTACCAGGTTCTGTAGCTATTGGTGCAGGTTCTTTGGATGCTCACATGGGCGCAATTGGCGGCGGGATAAAGCCCTATTATATTAGCAAAGTGATGGGTACATCAACATGTGATATGATGGTTATAAAGATGGTTGAGGGAGAGGAAAAACTGATTAAGGGCATTTGCGGGCAAGTTGATGGTTCCATAATTCCCGGGATGCTTGGGCTTGAGGCTGGTCAATCAGCTTTTGGGGATATTTATGCCTGGTTTAGGGATGTATTGTTCCGGCCTTCCAGGAAGATAATCACAAATGCTGCTTATTTGGATCAACAATTAAAAGACCGGATACTAAAGGAATTATATGGTTCTATTTTACCAGTTCTTACTGATGAGGCTGAAAGGATACCCCCGTCATTAAGTGCCCCGCTGGCAATGGATTGGATGAACGGACGCCGTAACCCAGATGCTGATCCAAATCTTAAAGGAGCAATTACCGGCCTTACACTTGGATCCACAGCTCCTGTAATTTTCAGATCACTTGTTGAAGCTTCAGCGTTTGGAGGCAAAATGATTGCTGAACGTTTTAAAGAAGAAGGTGTCCGGGTTGACGGGATAATGGCATTGGGCGGAGTTGCTAAAAAATCTCCTTTCGTTGTGCAAATTGTAAGTGATGTCCTGGATATGCCTATTATGATAGTAAGGTCAGAACAAGCCTGTGCTTTAGGGGCTGCAATGGCCGCTTCTGTCGTCGGGGGAATTTATCCTGATATTGAAAAAGCACAACAGAAAATGGGAAGTGGATTTGAAACAGAATATAAACCGAACCCTGAAAGAGTTGAAATATATAAGACACTGTTTAAGAAATATAAAATATTAGGTTCACTTATTGAGGAGTATAATATTCCCTGATTTTTTCCGGTAATATTCATTACTTGCTTATAAAACCAGGATTATTAATGAATTGTGAACCCATTATTTGTCATCAAAGAATAGTTTCTAATAATAAGCTGTATAAAGCTTTACTTTTCTATCTTTATTATAAAAAGCAAACTTCAACTTACCAGCCGGGGAAGAAACTTACTCCAAATGATCCTTTTGTTATTCCATAACCTTTTTGTACGGGTACAGCATAAAATGGCTCAATAACAGCATATCCAAATAAGTTCAGTCGTATTGATGCGCCATAACTGAAAACAGGGACTTTCTCATTATTTGAAGGATTTAGCCAGTTATTACCAAGTTTGTCCCCTTCATTCCAGGCAATTCCTCCATCCATGAAGAAATTAAGGTCCATGAAAAGCATTTTGGATTTAATAAGAGATACTCTGTCAGGGCCTGTTAATGGAATCCGGAATTCAATATTGGATACAGCTATTTTACTTCCAAAAAAGTTGTTAATTCCTAATCCATTACTTTGTGGAGAATTAAACCTTGCATCATTTCTTTCATATCCTCTTATAAGCCAAGGATATCCTATATACATTGGAGACAATCGACTGTTTCCTGAATCTTCTCCCCACCTCCCATAATTATATGTTCTGAATGCCAGAGTATAAGGCCTCAGATATATATATTTTCTATAATCAATAAGAGTGGAAAAATGCCCGTATTCTCCAAAATATTTTCCTAGCTCGATTCTGTACCTGGTTCCGTCAATCGGCCCGGTAATTCCGAATCTGCTGTTATCCAAAACATAAGCGCCTTCTATATTATGAAGGTTAAATCCATCCGGTGCTTCCAGTTTATCTCTGTCAGCTCCTATTGGTCTTCCATAAATATCGTAATATGTATTATATTGATCATATCTGAAACTGTATCTTCCAAGTGCCCCGGATAATTCAAAACGCCGTGTCTGTGAAAGGGGATAGAAAGCAAATAATTCAACTTTGTCTTCAAACATTCTCATATAATCCAAGCTCATTTTTGTGACAGGGTAGGGTTCACCATTTATTGTAAGGGTATCGGGAGATAAGCTTGCAAATCCGTAATAGTTTGGCACATGAGATAGTGCTGCTCCCCATCGTATTTTCTTTTTTTGATTCAGATAAGCAACCTGACCGCCAAAGTCATATATTTCACCATTAAGGGCGAGCGCTGCAAATATTTGGTTGTCACCAACCATATCCCCGAAAATAGCACTTACGCTCCCGGCCATACCTGTTCCCAGTCTGCTGGTTGAAATCCCGGTAGATACATTGCTAATATAATCAAGTTTGAATTTAGGCCGATAAGGAATATCTTTAAAGGAATCAACCTGGATATCCGGTTTTTTTAATTCGGAAAGTAATGAATTATCAATAATATTAATATCTATATGATTCAGTGGTGGCAGGGTTGCTGCTGAAAAATCCACATCCTGGGGATTAACCTGAAATTCGTTGAAATCTTCAGGATTTGCATTGAATATCTGGTATTTGCCGTTTTTATAATATGAATATACTATTTCTCCGGTTTCACGTGCAAGAGATATTGCCGGAGAGTAGGAGGTAATTCCGCTTATTCCCCGCATATATTTAGTTTGCTGCCAAATTGTTTTATCTTCAATTTTATATCTGTATAAATTCCTGAAACCGTCTCTGTCTGACAGAAAATAAATACTATTTCCATCAGCCGAATAAACCGGGTTCATATTTGCTGCTCCCGGGAATAAAGGAAGAAGGACTTCAAAATCAGAAACTTCAGGTTGTATTAAAGCAATATTAAGATGGCTCATTTTAAATTTAATCTCCTGCCCCGGTAATGGTTTGTCTGTTACAAAAGCAATATATTTTCCATCCGGTGACCAGGCAGGCTGTAATTGTGAGTAAGGATCATCAGTTATTTGAATTAATTTTTTCGAATAAACTTCATAAAGGAAAAGGTCGGATACTCCATTTTTCATTCCTGTTACAGCAATATATTTCCCGTCAGGTGACCAGGCAGGATTGCTTATTGCCGGAAGGCCTGGTAAAGAGATTTCTTCGGTGACTTTCTTTCCGGGAACATCCATGATAACCAGTTTGTTTTTTCCTTCAGAAAATACTATAAAAGCAAAATATCTGCTGTCGGGCGACCAGGTCCCGGATGATTCCATAAAACTCAATGCATCCACTTCATTTTGGTTTATCCGGCTGGATAACTTTCTTAAAATTTTACCATTACGGGCATCTGCAAGAAATAAATCTAAACTGAAAACATCTTTTTCAGAAAGAAATACTACATATTTACCATCAGGACTAACAGAAGGTGAAATATTTATGTCGCCCGCATTTTTTTCAAAAAGAATACGTTTCCCTTTTTGATTATCAATTGTGTCGGTTAAATATGGACTGTAATTTGCAATCAAAGCAGTTCTCCATAATTCTGAAAGTTTCTTTTCATCAATATCCAATACGGACTTAACTGCCTTATCATATCCTTTTATTGCTGTTTCCCTGAATAACGGAACAATAACCGAATCGCCCCAGGTTTTTCCTATCATTGCCAGTAAAGCCTGACCATAACGATATGGAAAATATTTGTTACTGCGGGTCATATCCTTCAAAGTGGGGATATCATTTTTTAATACAGCATCCCTCATCCACATAGCTGTATGTGGGTCCACACTTCCAATTGAAAGGTACTCAGCCATGCCTTCCATCATCCATAAGGGAAGATTATTTAAATTTGATAACTTTAAAGAGTCATCATTTATTAATGCGTTGAACTGAAAGGCATGTACTAATTCATGTCCAAGTACATGATCAGTTTTGCCGAGAGAAGGGGTTATTGGCAGAACAACTCTTTGTTTTAAAGCTTCTGTAACTCCCCCGGTACTTTCTTCCATCATACCTGAAACAGCATTTGTTTGCTGAAAATCTGCGTGATTCTGATAAAAAATTATAGGATTTCTTTCATGAATAGTGTCACGGAATATTTCCTGATGATGTTTATACCATTCTTCAGCACGATTTGCCAGATTATTTAAGACCGAATCATTAGTTAGATAATGATATATATCAAAATTCGGTGTCTGATATACTTTATAGTCGAAAACACTGTAAGCGGGCTTATTTCTCCCAAAATATTGTGACTTAACCAGCAAAGGAATAAAAAAGAGGAGAAAGAAGACCAATGTCCGTTCTGATAAAATATATTTTTTAAGATTTATAATTAAGCTTCTCATTTTGTTTATCTCCTTTTTCAAATATTGCTTCGTTTTTGGATCAATTTAATTCATCCTGTTAATTATAATCAAATTAAATGCCAAAATATTTAAAGCAACAGTAAGAGACTTTATTGCCAAAAGTTTTCCGCCCACATGTTATAAGCTGTAATCCAGATACTTAACTGAAAAATATTTTGCTTAAAAAAAATTTTATTAAGCATTAAATTTTAGGATTATTAACAAAATTTTCTTTCGGGTAAAAGAGAAAATCTATCTGTATTTATGGAAAAAATATATGTGTTGTTATTAACTAGATTGCTTTCCTATAAATTCTGAATTTTCTGTTTAATTGTCCTTCTATCCTTTCATATTCTGCACGCATCCGGCTGTTGTATTCCAATATCAGATGGCTGTCAAGGTAGTCCATTTGTTTTTTGTGTGCAGATTCTAAAATTTTCATTCCAAGGATAGTGTCGAGGCCTTTTCCGCGGCAGGATTCTTTAATTGCCCCCAAAAGCATTGTCAGAAGACGTGTTTTCTTACTTTCTGAAAGAATATAATACCATCCAAAAGGGAGGACCCTGCCTTTAGCCTTGCGTATACCTTCACTAAGTTCAGGCATGGCAATAACAAAAGCAACAATATCATTGCCCTGATTTGTAATTACTTTAATAAAATGTGGATTCAATACGGGAAGATAACGCCGGGCCATTTCATGCATTTCTTTTTTTGTCATTGGAATAAAGCCATATATATCTATATATGTTTCATTGATAAGTTGAAAAATTGGCACTATCCAGGGTTTTAACGATTTACGTGAATTAAATTCGAGTAAATTATAATTATTTCCCTGTATGGTACGATTGTATACTTTCTCTATGTATTCCGGTATTTTTTCAGGAATCTTTGCTTTATATGAAACAAGGTCAACTTCCTTATTAAAACCCATTTTCTCAAGATGGTCCTTTATCCATGGGAAATTAAAATTCATGGTAATGAGAACACGTTCTTCAAAACCTTCTATCAATACCCCCTGCGGATCCTTATCAGAGAATGCCAGAGGGCCAATCAGCTTTTTCATTCCCTTTTCCCTGGCCCAGTTTTCAATAAACATCATTAATGAACAGCCTGTTTCATAATCTTCATAATAATCAAGAAAACAAAAACGTGCATTTTTTTCATTATGGATATTATTATATTCCGGATTTATAATACCCATAATTCGGCCAACTACTTTCCCGTTTTTCCATGCTAATGCCATTATTGTTTCGCAAAGGGAAAAAGACTTGTTCTTTTTCCCGTTAAAAAATTTCCATTCATCCATATATAATGGATGAACCCAATTTTTATGATCAATATGGATTTTTTCAGGAAGATAAATGAAATGGCGTAAATCTTTTTTACTGCCCACTTTGTAAATTTCTACCGGCATATAGTTAATGCTTATTTTTTAGTATACAATAATAAATAAAAAAACCACCTGAAGTTTTAAGTTATGAAAAAAAAGATTAATTTTGCTGGGCAATTAAAATGGTCTGGTAGTTCAGTTGGTTAGAATACCGGCCTGTCACGCCGGGGGCCGCGGGTTCGAGTCCCGTCCAGACCGCCCCGGGATCCTTGAAACCCCTTGATATTCAAGGGGTTTTTTATTTTCTGCCACAAACATTTTCCATATCTCTGGTAATACCACTCTTGAAGTTTTATATTTTAACAGAATTTTTAAATTAAAAGTGAATATGATTTGATTATCTTTGCAGTCTTTTTAACAAAGTGATTTCCTTGTAGCGTTACCAGGCATTTAATCCAGTCTGCATTTGACTTCATTTCAGCCGGGATAATAAACCAATCGCTCCCGGGGCCACACAATAAACAAATTAAATGATAGAATTTAAAGAAATGGGATTTACTCCAGGCATCCTTAGGGCAATTAAGGATCTTGGATTTGAACAACCTATGCCTGTTCAGCAAAAAGTGATCCCCCTGGTCCTCAGCAATAAAAAGGATATTATTGCACTTGCTCAGACTGGAACAGGAAAGACCGCTGCTTTTGGATTGCCTCTTGTTATGTCGACGAATTGTGAAATAAACATCACTCAGTCACTTATACTTTGCCCTACACGTGAACTTTGCATTCAGATTACCGGAGACCTTTACAGTTATGCAAAAAATACGGATAATCTGAAAATACTTGCGGTATATGGTGGATCAAGTATTGAAAATCAGATAAGAGAGCTGAAGAAAGGTACGCATATTATAGTTGCCACTCCCGGGCGGCTTATTGACCTTATAGGAAGAAGAGTTGTAAAGCTGGAAAATGTTCGCACTGTTATATTGGATGAAGCTGATGAAATGCTCAACATGGGATTTATTGACAGTATAAATGAAATCCTTCAGGAGGTACCGATGGAAAGAAGGACATTTCTGTTTTCAGCGACTATGTCACCGGAAATATCCCTGATCGCCAGGAAATATATGGACAATCCTTCTGAAATCATACTGGGGACAAAGAATTCATCAGCGGATAATGTAATACATAATTATTACCTGGTCCACGAAAAGGATAAGTACAAAGTGCTGAAAAGAATCGCGGATTTCGAACCTGATATTTACGCAATAATTTTTTGCCGAACAAGAAAGGAAACTCAGGAAATTGCATCAAAACTTTTAAATGACGATTATAGTGCTGATGCACTGCATGGAGACCTGTCACAGGCCCAGCGTGACACTGTAATGCAGAAATTCAGACAAAAGAAACTGCAAATGCTAGTCGCAACTGATGTTGCAGCACGCGGATTGGATGTGGAAGATCTGACACATGTGATAAATTTCAGTTTGCCGGATGATACAGGGGTTTACACTCACAGGGCAGGACGCACGGGTAGAGCTGGCAAGAGAGGTATCTCAATTTCGCTTGTTCATCCGAAAGAGAAGAATAACCTGCATAAGATTGAAAGGATGTTGAAGAAATCATTTGAATCACTTCCAGTCCCGACAGGTAGCGAGATTTGCGAAAAACAGCTTTATGGCTGGGTGGATAAGCTTGAGAAAGTTTCAACTTTTCATCAGGAAATTGAGAAATACTTACCTGAAATAAAACTGAAACTTGAAAAACTCGACCGGGAAGAGCTTCTCAGAAGGGTGGTTTCTCTTGAGTTTGACAGGTTCCTGGATGATTATCGTACAGGAGATGATAATGTTGTAACTTTTGCAGACAAAGAAAACAGTCTTTACAAAACGGAAAGAAAGGCTTTAAGGCTAAAATACCAGGATAGCTTTAAAAGATTGTTTATAAATCTGGGCAAATCCGATGGTTTTTATCCGGAACAACTAATTGCACTGATAAATTCAAGTACAAGGGGAAAGAAAATAACTGTTGGCAGGATAGACCTATTGAACAACTTCTCTTTTTTTGAAATTGAAACGAATTCTGCAAATGAACTTATCGGGGCATTGAATAATGCAATGTTTAAGGACAGAAGAGTTTCAGTGGAAATTGCCCGGGAAAAGAATACTAACCCCGGGAAAAGTCAATTTCATGGAAGCAAACCAGCAAAATGGCCTGGTGTTAGAAATGGAAAAAGAAGATCAAAAGGGACTTTCAGGACGATTAATAATTAAAATTATATATTAAAGATTTTAACAATATATCAGGTTTGAATTTAAGCAAGGAGGGAAAATGAAAGCATTAAAGATCGGAAATTTAACCATTCCGGTTCCTGTAATTCAGGGAGGAATGGGGGTAGGTATTTCGCTGTCAGGTCTTGCGGCTGCAGTAGCTAACGAAGGTGGTGTCGGAGTTATTTCAAGTGCAGGGCTTGGGCTGCTATATAAAGATTATTCCGAAAACTATCTCGAAGCCAGCATTCATGGGCTAAAAGAGGAGATACGGAAAGCACGGGAAAAAACACTTGGGGTAATAGGTGTTAACATCATGGTTGCCATGACAAATTATGTTGATATGGTAAAGACTTCAATTTCCGAAAAGGTAAATATTATTATTGCCGGAGCAGGTTTACCGCTAGATTTACCCTCCTTTTTGAAAAAGGGGAGCAAAACAAAACTCATACCTGTTGTTTCGTCGGCAAGGGCCACAAGAATAATTTGTGAAAAGTGGAAAGCAAATTACAATTATATGCCCGATGCTGTTATTGTTGAAGGACCAAAGGCAGGAGGGCATCTTGGATTTAAAGAGGAACAAATCGGGGATAATAATTATTCACTTGAAAAGATCATTCCGGAGATAATAAATGAACTGAAACCTTTTGAAGAAATACAACATAAGTCTATACCCCTGATCGCAGCAGGAGGAATTTATACGGGTGAGGATATCCGTAAAATAATGAAGCTTGGAGCATCAGGGGTCCAAATGGCGACCAGATTTGTAACCACCTATGAATGTGATGCCTCACCGGGATTTAAGCAGGCCTATATCGATGCCGGGGAAAAGGATATTGAAATTATAAAGAGCCCTGTCGGCCTTCCGGGAAGAGCAATTTTTTCAAAATTTATTCAAAAGGTGAAAGAAGGGAAGAAACAACCCCAAAAATGTCCGTTTAAATGTATCAGGACCTGTGATATTTCCAAAAGCCCTTACTGTATTATCATCGCACTTATAAATGCCCGTAAAGGAAATTTTGAAAATGGATTTGCCTTTGCCGGAACCAATGCATTCAGGGCAACAAAAATATCAAGTGTAAAGGAAATCTTCCAGTCTTTATTAAAGGAGTATAAAGAAAGTAAATAAGACTTTAAGCTAAATAAACAACATCTTTGAATGGTTTTCGCGTATAAAAACAGGATTATCCGTATTAGTGTAAGCCCTGGCTCTCAATAATACAGGTAATCCTATTGAATATCAAAGGCTTCATTGTTTCCCGCCACAAATTTCCTCCCTTTTTTGTGCATAAAATCCATATCAATGGAATATAATATTTATTATCCATAAATTGATTGTATTTCAGCTTCTTATTTCGAATTTTTTCTAAAAATTCTAAAAAATTAATTTTGACTAATTTTTTTCATTTTCCGGAATTATATTTTGGCAAAAATAAAATACAATATGAGCAAAGATAAAGGGATTTGTTTTGTCGGACAGCCCTTTTTGAAACAAATTTTCAAATTGACGGAAGCTGTAAACATGCAAAGTTTGATCAAAAAGTTCAAAAGTGACCGTTATTACAAGGCATTTAAGACCGGAACACATCTTTTAACCATTATACAAATATGGTATACATTGATAGCACAATTATTTTTAACGGTAATTCAAAAAATGGCGGCGGTAAAGAAAGCCTTTTCCTTAGTGGCTTCACTGGTAAGAATCGACCTTATAAGCATGTTGGACATCTATGGGCCGCTGAGAAGTAAAAGGAGAGCTTATGCAATTCAGGTTGATGGGCCACCCGGACAAAGTCAATTAAAATTCTTTTTAAAGGAGGGCTGTCTCAGAGCAGCCTCGTTGATGTAACCGGCTTTGGTGCCTTTACAACCATAATGCGTGCTACAGATTCAGAGTTGTTCGACAGACAGTGCACAATATCTTTCGGGCTTTCAACCAGTTTGTCGCAGCCAATAGTTATAGTTTCATTTCCAACACGTACATCAACATCTCCCTCAAGAATATAAAAAAAGACATCAACAGGTGTAATGTGAGGTTTAAGCGTTTCTCCGGGATTAAGTGTTATATGCATAACCTGGGCATTGTTGTAATCATAAAGTTTACGAACATCCACCTTATGCGGGGTTTCTTCAATGCCAAGTTCTTTCCAGTCAATTATTTTCATATTACTTTATTTTTTATTTAAAGAATCTTTTAAAAGCTCCTGTTATTTTCTAAATTAAAGCGGCAAATTTACTGAATTTTTTTTCATAATTTGATTACAGAATCCCGTTATTAATATATCCCGGCCTTTTCTAAGGGTATAAATTTTAATCAATAATAAGTTTAACTCTTTGTAAGCCACTCTTTTCATTAGCCATCCCATATTGATCGTTTTAAGCTTTGCAGCGTTTTAAAGGTTTTATACGTAATATAGTTATAGCTCACATATGAAAATTAAATTTTAAATTAATTATATTATGAAAAACAATACATTATTTTTTCTAGGAGGATTAGCTTTATTTGCATTTATAAGTTCATGCTCAAATGAATACGATATCGATCCTGAACCCTCCTTATTAACTCCAAAAGAAATAACACTGACCAGTATTGCAACCCGGGCTATCCAAAGTAGTAATGAATTTGGTATAACACTTTTCACAAAAGTTGCCGAAGAAGAAGATCAAAACTTCATGCTTTCACCTCTTAGTGCAAGTACTGCACTTACAATGTTACTTAATGGTTGCGACGGAGATACTTATACCCAGTTACAGGGAGCTCTTTCCTATCCGGCCGGAATGAGTATCAGTGAGATTAATGAAGCTTATAAAAGTCTTGTCAGCCAATTATTAGATGCTGATCCCAAAGTGAAGTTTGCTTTGGCAAATGCAATTTTTTATAAAGAGGGATTCAACGTTAAACCTCCATTTCTTGCAACAATGAGAGAGGATTATAAAGCTGCCATTGATGCATTAAACTTCGCAGGCCCCTCAGCATTAACCACAATTAACAAATGGGCAAATGATAATACGAATGGAAAAATTCCAAAAGTTTTAGACAGAATTGATCCTGCAGCAGTTATGTTTTTAATGAATGCCCTTTATTTTAATGGTGACTGGACTTATCAGTTTGATAAATCTCTTACACAGGATCGCCCTTTTTACCCTGATAGGGGCAGTTCGCTGAATGTCAAAACAATGAGCAGCGAGGCAGGCACAAAGATTTATTATGGCAGCAATTTCAAAGCAGTGGAAATGCCTTATGGACGTACCAATTTCACTATGATTGTAATTGTTCCGGAAGAGAGTCTCAGGGAATTTTATCCTTCATTCACACCCCAATCCTGGAGTCAGCTTACATCTGAATTTGACATGATTAATGAGTTTAAAAAATTTAAAGTTTTAATGCCGAAATTTAAATTCACTTACGAAAAAATACTAAATGACCAGTTACAAAGCATGGGAATGGTTGATGCTTTTATACCTTTTCAGGCAAATCTGTCAGGTATTTCTGACGCATCAATTTTTGTAAGCTTTGTCAAGCAGAATACATTTGTTGATGTTGATGAAGAAGGAACTGAAGCTGCTGCAGTAACAACAATCGGGATAGCATACACAAGTGTTAATCCGCAGCCACGTGAATTCGTTATTGACAAATCATTTTTCTTTGCAATACGGGAACGTACAACAAATACTCTGCTTTTTACCGGGCAGGTAATGAATCCGGAAGATTAACCTGAAATATTTATCGCCAGGCTAAGGAATTAAAACCCGGAAACAAATTTATAGTCAGTTACATATAAGCTTTATACAACATACATATTTAACGCCGAACATCGATTAATAATTTGTTAAACGTAGGAAACTGCTTATTAAACAACGAACTCTATGTATTTAAAAAAATAAACCTAAATATCTAATAAACAACAATGAAACTTCTTATCAAAATATCAATAGTTTTTCTTGTTCTGTTTGCTTCCCTCTCAGGATGTACCGACAAAACAATTGAAAGAATCACATATAAGGCAAACGTGCCGGTTTATATGAGTTTCAAAGAATTTCGAAGCAGCTTTAAAAAAAGTAAAGCTATTGAAATTTCCACTCCCGGAAAGATCTATTTTAAGGATAATTATCTGTTCGTTAATGAAGTAGGTAAGGGTATACATGTTATTAATAACTCTGATCCTGCAAATCCTGAAAAAAAAGGATTTTATGAAATAAAAGGTAACGTTGATATTGCTATCAGGGGAAATATACTGTTTGCAGATAGTTATATAGACCTGCTTGCCATAGATATAAGTGATATAGACAATCCGGTTGAGATTGGCCGTATTGAGAATATTTTTCCGGAAATAATGCCTGAAGGGGACCAATGGTATCCTTATGCTATGGTTGACAAATCAAAAGGCGTTATAATTGACTGGAAAGTTGAGTCGGTTACAGAGGAAAATGAGCCGGGAAGCCATTGGGGCGGATTGATTTACCGGGAAAATATGGTATTGATGGGATCTGCTGACAGTAAAGGAAGCTGGTCTGCCGGGGCAGGAACCGGAGGTTCAATGGCAAGGTTTATGCTTAATGACAAATATCTTCATGTTATTGCGCACCCCTGGATGTTGAAAACTGTAAATGTTGAAAAAGGGGAAAAAATGGATGTTAAGGATAGTCTGATCATATCCCGTAATATGGAAACACTTTTTATGCTTGGAGAAAAAATGTTTATAGGAACAACTACAGGCATGCTGATCTATGATGTAACAGACGCAACAAAACCCAGGTTTATTTCACAATATGATCATATTACAGCTTGTGACCCGGTAGTGGCTGATGAGAATTATGCGTATGTAACCCTCAGGACCGGTACGAGGTGTACAAACGGGAAAAATTTGCTGGAGGTTATTGATATATCATCAATTACAAATCCATATCTCGTTAAGTCTTATCCCATGTTCAACCCTCACGGGCTTGGGATTGACGCTAACCTGTTATTTATTTGTGATGGTGCGGCCGGACTAAAAATATTCGATAAGTCTGATCCTCTTGATATAATAAATAGAAAACTGGCTCATTATCCCGATTTCTTTGCCTTTGATGTAATTCCTATGAACGGTATATTAATGCTTATAGGAGAAAAGGGAATATTTCAATATAACTATTCAAATCCTAAAAATATTATTCAGATAAGCCATATTCCAATATCCGGTGGTGGAAAATAAAATATATGAATGGTGTAAATATTTATACAGCTATTATTTTTGTTTCATTAACTTTTACTCTTTCAGCACAAAAGCAAGAAGAACAAACAATAGTGTTAAGTGACGGGTTTCGCTTAAAAGGAATTGTTCTGGGTGATTCTTTGGACTATCTTATATTGAAAATAACTTCTCCGCAGATTGTAACCATCAATAAATCTGAAATATCACTACTTACATCTGCCGGGAGTTTTGAAAAACAAACAATCAACAGGCAGGGTTATTCAGTAAGAATTTCTGCTTCTGTTTTGGCTGGTCGTAATAGTGAAGGGAATATCCGGGATATGAGTGTTCACCTTTCAAATGGCTACCAGTTAAAAAAAGGGATCAGTTTCGGTTTCGGAACTGGTCTGGAAGAGCTTGATGGAGTAATTCTTTTGCCTGTGTATTTGGATTTGAGATATAACCTGTTAAAAACAAAATTTTCTCCGTTTATATGGACTAAAGGCGGCTGGTCATTTACTTTTAATAAATCACAGGAGAGATATAATTATTTTAATTTATATACTGAATCAAGGGGAGGGGCGATGTTTAATGCAGGGTCTGGTATAGAACTTGCTTCCTGGAGAAACAATGCTGTAAATATTGGAATAGCATACCGTAATCAGAAAACAATTTTCAAAAGTGATGAAAATTGGAATGCAAATGCTATTAATGAACTTATTACGAGTTATAACCGGATTGAAATCCAATTCGGATTTATATTCAGATAAGACAAAAAAATGAATAATTCAATTATAATATCATCCAAATTAACTTATTTTGAGGAAGTTTAGTTTGGATGACAGAAATGAGTAAAACTGAAAAAGATGAAAGGACAATATCTGACCTGGAGCTTATCAGGCGTTGTCGTGAAGGGGAGTCCCGTGCACAGGAGTTACTCTACAGACGTTATTTCTCATTTGCCATGTCGTTATGCATAAGATATACATTAGACCAGACTGAAGCTATGGAAATCGTTAATGACAGTTATATGAAGGTGCTCAGGAATATTAGGGATTTTGATGTTAACAAATCTTTTAAATCATGGTATGGGAAAATCCTGGTCAATGCTGCCATTGATAATTACAGGAAAAATGCGAGGTATTCATCCAATTTACAGATAATTGAGGAAGAAGTTTCTGAAATCATTGAGCCTGAAATAAGTTCTCAATTATCTGCAAATGAAATACTTTCTTTGTTTGAGCGTTTACCTGAGCATTACAGGATTACCTTTAACCTTTATGAGATTGAAGGATATTCTCATGAGGAAATAGGCCGGATGCTTGATGTTTCTACATCTACTTCAAGGTCTAATCTTGCACGTGCAAAAAAAATGTTACGTGAGTTGTATAAAATGAATTTTAATCCTGAGAATATGAATAATGAAACAGTTTGATGAGAGATTCAGGGAAAATGTAAACAAGGTTTTCAGCAATTATAATGTTGATCATCTTGCTGATGAGGGCTGGAATTCCTTTTTGGCAAAGCGGAATGCCCTTGGCAGGCCTAAATCTGTTATACTCTTATTAGCAAGGGCTGCATCATTTTTACTGATCATTGGTTTTGGGTTTTTAATTGCATACAGAATATTAATAAGACCGTCTGTTCAAGAACTTATTTCAGCGGATGAACCATTGGATCAACCTTATGAAAGATTGTCCGATACTGATGAAAGTAAAAAGACAGCAGTTGGTCCTGCACATATTCCACTGAACAGCTTTGAGAATAAAGAAAATATAAAGGAAAAAAGGGCAGGGGAGATACAGGAAATCTCTGCAGAAAAGGCCCCCTTATTTGAAGTTCTTACAGCTAAGGAGGAAATATCCGTTTCCGGTCCAATTAACAGGGAACAGTTATTAAGTGAAAACAGGCTGCCTGAACTTGAGAATCTTCTCGCAATAGATGTATTAAGAGGAAATAAAATTCCTGTTGATCTGATTTATGATGATCACAGTTCAGCAGACTTTAAGTACACTAAGAAATCATCTGAAAAAAAAGAACGTTACAGAGGAAGAATGTTCATGGCAGGTTTTTCGGGATTATTTGCACAGAGCGGAAACATAAATTCGGCAGGATCAGGATTATCTATGGGATTTTATCTTGATCAGCAGCTTACAAAAAATATATCGCTCCGTCCGGGCCTTGCATTTGCAAAACAATCATTTGAAGTTGGAAATGGTAATGTTCCGGCAGAATTAAATTATAACATTGAACTTGTTGACGGCACCATCGGGATACCTTACTCTTTTAACGGGCAATTAAGTATGATGGCAGTGGAATTGCCGATAAATGTTGTGTTTAGTATTGCAGAAAGAAAACGTTCAGAATTTTTTATTTCTGCCGGGGCTTCAAGTATGATTTATCTTAATCAGCATTTTGTAGCCGATTTTGTTAATGAACTTACAAGATCAGAAATGGATGCAAATACCGGCATGTATTTTTCCGAAACCCGCTTAACAAATATAGAGGTTCAAAGCAATTATGGTTCTTTTAGCCGCGCGGATCTTTTCGGACTGGTTAATTTATCGGCCGGTTATGCTTTTCCATACAGCAGGGCGGGTTCCATACTGATCGAGCCGTTTTTTCAGGTTCCTTTAAATGATCTTACCAATCTCAATCTCAGGATAAAATATGGAGGAATGTCGCTGAAATTAAAATTTGGGAAGAATAGGTATTGAAAATTGCTGAAAGAGTTTAAGGTTCACTGATCTTGCACTTTCACTGTTTATCAGATAATCAAATCATTTTCAATATTCTGTCAGGAGCCGGTCTAAGGAGATAAATTTATCTCTTTAAAATTCAATGATCCAAAAACTCCAAATCCACTTTTAAGTGTTGAAATAGTAGTGCGAAATTTATTGAAGTTCAGTGAAATATTCGAATTGCCAATATATACCGCCATATTATGGTCATAGCTGAAAATCAATAGTTTTGTATCCTTATGATCAACGGGCAAAATAAGTTCAATCGCTGTTTCTTTATCCGGAAAGGGTATCTGACGTGACAGCGGAAGGTAAATATTATTAATTAACTGATAAATTTCAATTAAACCGCTAAGGCTGTCTTGTGCAATTGAGAAGGTAACCGTTTTCCCTTTGAATGCCAATGTCCCGGGGATTATTTGGGGTTTATGGGGAATAATTGTTTCACCGACTGCATCCGGAAGGCCTTCATATTTGCATGTTAATCTGTAACGTTCACCTCCCAGGGGTAAAAAATTGCTTACCGGGCGATAAGAAGTATCTGCAAATGCACTTCCAGGCGGAGTTAGATAAAAATTAAGGGTCTCCTTTACTTCTTCATTATCTGTTTTTTCAATTATTACATTTGTATTGTTCAGGATATAAAAACCTTCCATCTCCAAGGCAGGTAATATTTTATGCACATAAACAAAAGATTTGTTAAATCCTGCAAATGAATCAGGACGAAGCAAACCAAAAATATTCAATCCTTCTTCCAAGTGCCGGCTTTTAAATTTTGGCTGTTGATCCAGGCCAAGATAGTATTCGCAGGAAAACATAAAGGCCATTAAAGTGAATAATATGATAATTGTAAAGATGCTTCTCATGCTGTTCAAAATTTAATGGAATAACTAAATCCAACCGAAGGAAGATAATTAGTCCCCATAGGCAGATATCTGGTATCTTCAGGCTTAATGGTTGCAGGAAAAAAGTATTCCACATTTCTTCTGAAGAACGTCAGATTACGAATAGTCACCATCATATATGATTCTTCGGCATTGATAAGATCTGAAAACTGACGCCCAAATCCGGAGCGGAGACGTTTTTTTATACTCATATCCAGATTTATAATTGCAGGCATTTTTGCATTGTTTTTTTCATTGGATATCCAAATTGGGAACATGCTCAATTCTCCTGATACAGGGTCATAATAAAAATAATCCTGACGCAACTGTTCAATACTTCTGAAAACTCCGGAAAGGTAAGTAAATGTAGTATTATATTCAAGTGACTTTGTAAGGGCATAATTTGCCAATATCTTTAAAGTATGTCTGCGGTTATAATCGTAAGGATATTCACGGCCATTATAAATAAACGGATATTTCCGGTTAGCCCAGGATAATACGTAACTGCACCAGCCCGAAAGATTGTTTTTTGCGCCTTTAAGGATTAATTCTGCACCATAGGCATTCCCTGAACCTTGCTGAAGTTTGTTCGAAAGAGTGACTACCGTTTCATTGGTTTGATTAATATCGAAAGTATAAACCCTTTGAATATCTTTGTAATAGAGGTCAAAAGAAAGAATACTTGAAGGATTTAACTGTTTGTCAATACCTGCTATATAATGAACTGATTTCCCGGGACTGTAACCACTAAGAGGAAAATAATAATCAACAGTCTGGTTCATCTCTATTTCATTGGTATTCATACTTATAACATACTGGTGATATATTCCTATTGCTGATCGTACTTTGAATGCTCCCGGCAAAGCTAAAACCATATTTAACCTTGGTTCAGGAAGCCACTTTTTATCATTATAAAGAACAGTTCTGATACCGGGTCGAAGTATAAGCGGACCGGCTTCCAGTTTGTCTTCTGCAAATACTGTCCATTGCAAAGGTCTGTGAGCCAAAGACCCCTGATCAGTCATATTGATTTTTGCATTATTTCTAAAAGAATAATCATTATATTCCATTCCTGCCGTAAAGGTGTTAAATCTGGCAAGAGTCAGATTAATACGTGTTTTTGCAGAAATGTCGGCAATCCTGTTATTAAATGCCGAACTGGTCTTTAATTGGATATTGGTATAAATACTATCTCCATCAATTACATCAGGCAGACGATAATCAAACTCCGAATTAATTTCCGAGCTGTGTGAGGAATAATAAAGTTGTGAACGGATAAAGACTGCCGGACTTAAGATCCAGTTATGGATAAGTGTGGCAGCCCTGTTTGTCCATTTGTCAGTCATAATAAAACTAAAATCTTCATACAAATTCCAGCCAAGAGTATTATCAATATATTTATAAAAAGTATTCATATCAATAACATTTCGATCATGTGACTGGAAATATTTGGCTGTGAACCTGTGCCTTGGATTAAAGCGGTATGTATATGAAAAGTTATAATCGTAGAAATAACCTTTAGTTTGCATTACGAAATAGGAAAAGATGTCAAAAAAATATCTGCCTGCTACTACTGCGGACCCTTTCTCCCCAACAGGGAATTCAAAAAAGGCTTTTGAATGGAAAGTGCTTGGTTCAATTTCTCCGTGTAATTCCGAACTGTTTCCGTCTTTTGTTGAAATATACATGACTGAGGAATTTCGCCCTCCGAATTCAGCCCCGAATCCTCCTACAAGCATATCTACTGATTTAATGGTTTGGGTATTAAATATTCCTGAATTAATAGCAGAATGATAAGGATTGTAAATCATGACCCCGTCAAGTAAAACTGCGTTTTCACCG
This sequence comes from uncultured Bacteroidaceae bacterium, assembly GCA_964563105.1. GTDB lineage: Bacteria > Bacteroidota > Bacteroidia > Bacteroidales > CAYVTV01. The sequence continues at coordinate 21,316 of CAZLXM010000004.1, read as the reverse complement.
GGCTCACCCCCTCTTACGGTAAATAAGGGTGAAAAAGGTTCGGTCCTGTCAATTCCAGGTAGAAATTTAATAGCTGAAAATACATCATTCCTTGCTGTTGGAATGGATTGTATCATTTTCGGGCTTATTTCGATCATGCTGGTTTCAATCTGTTTATCGGCAGCTTTGCCGGGGCCGGACGCAACAATTATTGCTTCATCAATATTTACCGGATGTGGTATCATTTTAACATCAGAAAGCGTGATCCCTCTGTCTTTGATTTCAATTTCCATTTCCTGTGTTTCATAGCCCACATAAGAGAATCTTATGAGGTGTTTCCCTTTTGAAAGCCCGGCCAGTTGAAAATAGCCATAACGGTCACTTATAACACCTAATCCTTTTTCAGGTAAAAATACAGTTGCCCCTATAAGTGTTTCTTTTGTATTGATATCTGTAATATACCCGGATATGGCATAATTTTGGGAATAGAGAAAGCCTGTTAAAGAGCAAAACATTATTCCAAAAATTATTTTCAATATAAACAAGCTTATTTTCATTTTCTTGTTATGAACGATAGTATATTGAGGGTTCATTTATTAAAACTTATATCCAAGGCTTATAACGGCACCTGCCTGAAACCTTAATTTTTTATTATAAATATATGCGAGGCTTTCCATTATCCCAATACGGGTTGTAAAGCCTTTTTTATTTTGTTGGTTAAAATCTATACTTTGAATAGATGATAATTCTGCATTAATTATTTGATATAAAGTTGGTTTTTGAGTTGTAACTTCCTTCCATTTCAGGAATCCAATCAGAATATTTAAATCTGCATCGAATAGAAAGTTCTTGTTGACCCTCAGGTTAATATGTTCTGAATTTCGGCCAATTCCAAGAGATTCATAATCCGGGTTATTCTGATAACGTACAATTCCTGATCTTGTTTTATTCAAAGACTGTACCTCAGGCCTTGTAAAGAACATTTCTCCCTGAAAACCATACCACTTAAGCCCGGCAATGGCTGTTGCCTGAATATGTAAATATAAAGGTTTGACTAAAGGGTCAATAATCAGATTTGCGGGAAGAGTTTCTGAATCATTTAAATTTAAAATATTCAATCTAAGAAGATCGGTTTTAAAAGTTGTATGCCAATTATAAAGCAGATTTTCTTTTGATCCGGCAGATGATTCCTTTTTATTTAAAGGAATATATTCATGATCATAATAAAAAGTTCCGCGATAATAAGCTGAATCATTTTTATATTCATACACCGGAATGTCTGCAACAAGGAATGTTGATGAACTAAACCTGCCTTTTCTTTTTTCAATTTCAAATTTATTTATATGCAATGAGAAACCTGTGCTGCCATTGCAGTCAATATTAAGTCCCCTAATCAGGGCCTCAGTCAGTGGTTTTGTTGTAAAAATCTCCAGGTCAACCGGGAAAATCAATAACTTATTCCTTGTTTGATACATTACAAAGTTTGGATTTTCGTTTCTTTTATCCACAATCTCTTTTATGCATAAATGACTGACATCCAGAATAGAATCTCCCTGAAAATCAATATATATTGTATCGGTCAAAAATTTTTGAGAATATAGCAGGTATGGAGATAAAATAAATCCGATGGTCATTAAGACTTTATTAAATCTGTTGCAACGATTTTTAATGACAAGTGAAATATAATTTTTATTGCGGAAAATATTAGAAAGTCTGTTATTCTTTTTCGCAAAAAATGATTTATAAGTGCAAATATGAATAGGGAAACTTCTCAAAGGGTTATTATTCGGTAGAAGCTGCTAAATTAAATAAAAAAATTAAATATGAGAGTTTACTTTTGTAATTAGAGTAATTGTCTGATTAGAACAAAATTCACGGGCATTTGTTTTGTAACTAATGTATTTGAAAGAGAGTAATCTTCATTAACATAGAAATGCGTATTTCCTTTCAGGCACAAGATATTATAAACTGACTTGTTAAATTGTGCTAAGCTTGTGAATATTGGAAATAAAATATTTAAAGGTTCTGTTATAGTTGGTTAATTAATAATGATATAACTAAATTTTTTTTCATGGATAATAATTTCAGACAAATTGAATCGATCATACCTCTTCCGCCCAGCCATATGGTAGGGGATGGATTCAGGGTACATAATTTCTTTCCGCGTTACGGTGAAAAAAGAATGAGCCCTTTTTTTCTTCTTGATTATAATCCGGAATACTATTTTCCTCCCAGTGAGAAGCCCAGGGGAGTTGGTGCTCATCCGCATCGCGGAATTGAAACAGTTACCATTGCCTATAAGGGAAAAATCGCACATCATGATAGTACCGGTAATGGTGGTGTAATTGGTGAAGGCGATGTTCAATGGATGACAGCAGGCAGCGGATTGCTTCATAATGAATATCATGAAAAAGAGTTTAGCCGTAAAGGGGGTAATATGCAAATGGTTCAGTTATGGGTAAACCTTCGAAAAAAGGATAAAATGACAGCTCCGGCATATCAGGCAATTGAGAATCACAAACTGGGAAAATATGTACTGGACAAAGGAAAAGGACAGGTTGAAGTTATTTCAGGTTCATTCAAAGGTGTTAGCGGACCTGCAAAAAGTTTTGTGCCTATTGATCTTTTTAATATCTCATTGGTAAAAGATTCATTTATAGATTTTTCACTTCCGGAAAATCACAATACCGGTTTATTGGTTATACAGGGAGAGATCAGAGTAAACAATGAAATCAGTGCAGCTGAAAGTTCATTTGTCCTTTTTAAAAATTTAGATGAATTGATTCAAATTGAGGCTTCACATAATTGTAAAGTTCTGGTAATGAGTGGTGAGCCAATTGATGAGCCATTGGTAAGCAGGGGGCCTTTCCTGATGAATACTATGGAAGAGATCAAACAGGCCTGGGAGGATTTTTACAACGGAAAATTTGGCTTTCTGGAAGATTAAAATGTCTTTTCCACCTGCTGTTTTTTTCTTTATATTCAGCTTTTTACTTTTTTCTTTATCAGTTATTACATTTATAGTGCCCCGCAAAACTTTCCTCTCTTATCTATCCTGCAATATAAGGGTTCTGCGGCAGCATTGGAAATTCCGCTCGTATGATCAAAACAGGCCATTACAGGATAAGCTATGGGCCCCTGAACACTATTAATTATATGTCCTCTTTTTTGAAGATCTTTAATTACCTTTTGATTTGGAAAATCAGTTTCAATAATTGCTGCCTGTTGAAATCTTTTCCCGGCAATTGGATGAGGATTAAAGGAATCTTCCATATGAAAAGTGTGAAATCTTGGTAAAGAAATAGCTTCATGCGGCATTTTATTAAATTCAATATAATTTAATAATAATTGTAAACTAACCTGATCCTGCATGTCTTTTCCTGCGACACTAAGGATCAGCACAGGCTTTTCGTTTTTTAAAACGATAGTGGGAGTAAGTGTTATTCGGGGGCGCTTACCTGCTTCTATGGCATTTGGATGACCTTTTTGAGTGTTAAAGCTTGTTAGTCTTGTATTATGAGCCAGGCCAAGTTTTTTGCAAATGCTATAAATACCGTTTGCACTGGGAGTTGCAGCAACAACATTTCCCCATTTATCAATTACCACACATGTAGTGGTGCCTGTTACTGGCGGAAAAAATTGACCTTCGCCATTTAATGCCTGCATATTATATGGATCTCCGGGTTGTATCAAATGAGATGCTTTTTTCATATCTATCAGGGAAAGACGGATTTGTGTATATTGATCCGATAGTAATTCATTCAGGGGAACATCTGTAAAAGCCGGATCACCATAATATTTATCTCGGTCCGCATAAGCAAGTTTCATTGCTTCAGTGACTACATGAATATAATCTGGTGACATAAAACCCATGGATTTGAGATCAAAAGGCTCCAGTAAGCGAAGTGTCTGGAGAAGTACCGGCCCCTGGGTCCATGTATTACATTTGTTTATTGTGTATCCTCTGTAATTTATCGAAACCGCTTCTTCCACAATTGTTTCATGATTTTCCAGATCATATTTTCTTAAAAATCCCTCCGAGTTAATGTAGAAATCATTGAGTTCATCAGCAAGATCGCCTTTATATAAACGGTCTCTGGCTGCAAGTATCTTTGTTTCCCGGCTACCGGAAGTGTTGTTTTCAGTTTCGGCCATTTTTTGGAATGTTTGTAACAAATTGCCATACCAATCGAAACTGTTTTTATCCGTAAATTTAAGTGCAGATTGAATGATCTCCCGGAAAGATAATGTTCCATTTATTTCAAGGGCCTTCATACATGTACTTATAGCACTGGGGGCCGCAGAAACTCTAATACCCTTTGTTTCTTGAGGTATACCATTTTTGTAAAACCAGTCAATTGCTTTTTTATCCAGCGGAGCCCCTCCCATTCCGTTAAATACTTTTACCTTTTTTGTTTCAGCATTGTAAAACATAAGAGGGACTTCTCCTCCAATGCAAAAGCTTCCAAAATCTGAAATAGCGAGATTGAAGATAACAGCTACGGCAGCATCAACTGCATTGCCTCCAATTCGCAGGATATCCAGGCCAGCCTGAACGGATGATTTTGGCCCTGCTGCTACTATTCCTCCATTTCCTGAGGTATGCCATATTATTTCTGATGAACAGGGATTTGATAACATAATAGCTGCGAAGGTAATATAAAAATAAGTATTTGCTGATATCATCCCTAAATGATATTTTTGTCAGCACAGATCATTAAAAACCATTTTATAAGTTTTTTGTTTAAGCTAGAATAATATTAAAATAATCGAAATGAAAGATTTTGAATTTTATAACCCGGTAAATGTACTTTTTGGTAAGGATCAGTTAAGCAGGATTTCAGAGCTTATTCCTTCAGATCAAAAAATCATGTTATTATATGGAGGAGGAAGTATATTCCGAAATGGCGTCTATGAGCGGGTTATTGAATCATTGCCAGGAAGGGGCTTGACAGAATTTGGAGGTATTGAGCCAAATCCTTCATATGAAACCTGCATGAAAGCTGTAGATCAGATTAAAATTAATAATGTGGGTTATCTCCTTGCTGTTGGCGGAGGCTCAGTAATTGATGCAACAAAATTTATTGCAGCAGCAGCCTTGTACGATCAGGGAGATCCCTGGGAAATTTTGAGCCGTCGCAAAGCTGTTAAGGCTGCTTTACCTTTGGCATCAATATTAACTTTGCCGGCTACAGGATCTGAAATGAATATGACTTCAGTAATAAGCAGGATATCAACACAGGAAAAGTTTCCATTTTCGTCAACTTTGGTTTTTCCCCGGTTTTCGGTATTATTACCTGATGCAGCAGCCTCCCTGCCTGAGAATCAAGTAGCTAACGGGGTCGTGGATGCATTTATCCATGTTATTGAGCAATATCTTACTTACCCGGTAAATGCACCTTTGCAGGACAGATTTTCTGAAGCTATATTATTGACACTTATAGAAGAAGGGCCAAAAGCATATAAAGATCCGGCAGATTATAAGGCAATGTCAAATCTTATGTGGTCTGCAACTATGGCACTTAATGGCCTGATTGCCTGCGGGGTTCCAACAGACTGGACAGCACATAATATCGGACATGAATTAACTGCCCTCCATAATATTGATCATGGACGTACCTTGGCAATTGTGCTTCCCGGCTTGTGGAATGTATTACGGGAAGAGAAAAAAGAAAAATTATTGCAATATGGAGAAAGAGTCTGGAATATTACAGAGGGTGATGAAAATGACCGTATTGACAAGGCAATAAATAAGACAGTTGATTTTTTTGAATCTCTTGGTGTTAAAACAAAACTTAGTGATTATGGTGCAGGGCAGGAGACAATTGATGCAATTGTCGGGAGGTTTAAAAGGCGCGGATGGTTTAAAACCGGAGACAGAGGCTTGGTTACGCTTCAGGTATTAAGGGATATACTGGAAGACAGATTATAAACTCAAAGAGCCTTTAATTTATCTGCAAATAGTTCAGTATTTTAAAAAAAATTCAGATCTGAAAAATATTTAGTTTTAAAGTATTTATAAAGATTTTAGTTTTTAAGCTTGCTGTATTTTTCGCAAGCCTGAAATATATTAAAGAAAAGCTCATCTATATCTTTTTCAGCTACAGCAGAAAATGCAATCCTTAAAATATTTCCAAAACAAATTACGCCTGTTTCATAATCCTTTAGAAGTATTTGTCTTATTTCTTCACCGTTTAAATTTTCGGAAAGTTTAATACACATAAAATAACCGGAATTAAATGGAAATGCTTTGAAATGTTTATTGTATTTACCATTTGATAATGCGGCTTTGACTTTTATATATCTTTTTTTAAGAATATTAAATTTTTCCTGCTTTTCATTCATATATTCCCCGCTTTCCCATGCATTTAATAATAAAGATTGAGATAAATTGGAAGCATTCGAAATGTTTCCTCTGATGGCACCTGCAGTTTTATCGGCTAAAGCGTTATATAAAGCCTGTGATCCCCCTTTTATACCATAGCTTATAAAACCAACCCTGAATCCCCATACATAATCCTCCTTAGTTGGTCCGTCCAGTTTAATAGCAAGTACATTTTCATGAAGGTTTGCCAGAAATGAGAATATTGACTGAGTTTCAATTCCATCTTCAAAAACCAAACCGAAATAAGCATCATCACAGAGAATAATCATTCTGTTCCCGGCATCAGCACTTTTTTTTATAACTGAAACTATTGAACGGACAGTATTGACAGACGGCGTATAGCCCGTAGGATTATTGGGAAAGTTTAAAAGTAAAATCTTTTTGCCTGCTTTACCCTTGTTTAATGCTTTTTCCATCGACCCCACATCAAATTCATTGTTTGTAAATGTATTGAATGTCTGTATTTTCGCGCCATAACCTTCAGAAAAGATCAGGCTATAATTGTCCCAGTTCAAGTCGGGCATAATTAATTGATCTCCGCTATTGATAAATAAAAATCCTGCTATGCTTAAACCATGGGTAAGTGCGTTTGTAACTACAGGAAGACTAATTTCAGTACCGCTTAATTGCGGATTCTTTGAATATATCATTTCTTTCCACTTCAAACGAATATCCGGTCGACCATAACTGGGCGCATAAGGAAAAGTCAGTGAAGGAGATATATTCAAATTCTTTTCAATACTTTTCAGCCTCATTGGTGACTTATCATCTTCGATAGCCGTACCAATAGTAGCATCTATCTTTTTTCCACGGGCCTCGGCTGATTGACCAAGAATTCCTTTCCTGGGAAAATATGTTTTTTTCCCCCGTGATGATAACAAACTAAAAATAACAGGGCTGTTTTGATTTATAATTTGATTGAGTTCTTTCGATTGTAAGTTCATTTTATAAGTATTAATATGAAAAAAAAATCATTTTGACAAAAGTAGTATTAAAATAATAGTTTGAAAGTGAAATTTTCCGAAAATTTTTAAAAATGGAAAAGTTTCTGTAATATGAACAAGCCTGTTGAAATTTGATTTTAAAATTCTGAATAGCAGATTTTTTTTCGATACGAAAAGGTTTTTAATATCTTGTTCATTAGTATTATATATAATTTGTTCTTTTGTTACAATCAACACTTTTATCATAAAGTTTAAGCGCACAATTGTTTATTTTAATTAAAGCGGCACCCGGTCATTCAGTTCTTGACTTTCTGATAACTTATAATTAAATTTGTTTTAAAGTTTTACTTTTTTAAAATTCCAACTTCAGAGTTATACAATAATTACCAACTTATTATCTTATGAGAAAAAAAGATTATACACGGCGAAAATTCATTAAGCAGAATTCATTGACCGGACTAGGCCTTATTGCTTCTTTAGGCAGTAACATTTCTTTAAATGCTGCTAGTGCTAAAGTTTCATCAGTACCTGCAATTTTAGGCGGACAGCCTGTTCGCACCAAAGGCTGGCCAAATTGGCCCATGTGGGACCCTGTGGCTGATGAACCATTTGTTATTGATGTTTTAAGAAAGGGAGTCTGGTCACGGGCCGGAGTTACCAACAGTCTTGTAACAGAATTTGAAAAACAGTGGGCCGAAGCACTGGGTGCTAAGAGATGTCTTGCAACAGTAAATGGCACTAATTCTTTGATCATTGCCCTTAAAATGTTAAGAATTGGCGGAGGCGATGAGGTGATTGTCACTCCATATACCTTTATAGCTACCATTTCTGCTATTATTGAGGTGGGAGCCATGCCGGTTTTCGCTGATGTTGATTTAGATACATTCCAGATAAATCCGGCTAAGATAGAAGAGAAGATCACTCCAAGAACCAGGGCAATATTACCTGTTCATATACTTGGCTTACCTTCCGATATGATCAGAATAATGGAAATAGCCCGTAAACATAAGCTAATTGTTGTGGAAGATGCATGTCAGGCCTGGTTTGCTGAAATTAATAATAAAAAGGTAGGTACTTTTGGAGATGCCGGATGCTTTAGTTTTCAGAATTCAAAACATCTTCCAATCGGAGAGGGTGGTGCTATTGTTAGTGATAATGATGAATTTATGGATCTTTGTCATTCTTACCATAATTGTGGTCGTCCTTATGGAAAAATGGTTGATTCTGTTTCCGGAAGTTATGTGATTACAGCAAATAATCTGAGAATGACTGAATATCAGGCTGCTATTGGATTAATGCAATTAAAAAGGCTTGACAGCCAAACTACCATAAGGAACCAGAATGCTGATTATTTAAGGGAGAAATTGTCTAAAATACCTGGAATTCTTCCACATAAGCTTTATCCCAATGTTACAAGGGCTGCTTATCATCTCTTCCCTTTCAGGTATAAAAAAGAGGAATTCAACAATTTGTCCAGGGAAGAATTCCGTGGTGCTTTACGGGCCGAGGGAATACCTTCTTCAAGCGGATATCAGCCTTTAAATAAAATGCCTTACCTGAATGATGCTTTTCAGACTAAGAATTATAAATTAATGTATCCAAAAAAGATGCTGGATTTTAAAACTTATGTTGAAAAAAATCAGTGCCCTGATAATGATCGTCTCTGTAATGAAGAAGGTGTATGGTTTTCCCAAAATATGCTGCTTGGAACTTTTAATGACATGGATGATATTTATAATGCAATAGAAAAAATTCATAAAAATTCTGCCAGTATCAAAAAGAGGGGCTAGGTTTAAAGATAGTATAACCTAATTTATAGCTGTAATAGTTTTATTCAGAAAATTGCAGCAAGTTTTGATATTATAGATTTTTGTTCACAATTTCAATATTATATTGCCCTGGTTTAAGGTTCATTTTTATATGGTTTTGGCCATCATCTTTATAAGGGATTTTTAATATTTTTTCATTTTTAGTCATAATAATATCCTGATAACTTTTTACAGGTAATCTGGTAAAAGCATTGCTTTTTGCCGGTACTGTAATTTCGAATACTATTTTCCCGCCGGCAAATTTCTTCCATTTTGATACAATTTCGCCTCTTGATGAACTATATATGCAACTTATGGAATCAAGCCCCTCAGGCAGATGCGGATCAATTATGAATTTTTTAAATCCGGGATTATCCGGGTCCGGCCTTATTCCTCCGAGCCATTTATAGAACCATTCTGAAACTGATCCGAACATAGGATGACAATTAGAATAAATATTATCACTTTCCTTCCATGTTTCCCAGATAGTAGTGGCACCTCTGCTTATCATATATCCCCATCCGGGATATTCACTACTGTTAACAATCTGAAAAACAGAGTCAATATATCCTTTTTCCGATAATACCTCAAGAATGTACCTGGTTCCAAAAATGCCGGTTGTAAAATGTCCGGAAGGGGCTCTTTTTAATTCATTAAACAATGAATCTATCGCATTTTTTTCCTGATCTTCCGGAAGGATTTTATAGTATAAAAGAACAGAAAATAAGGTTTGTTTATTTATTGGGTCTTTAAATGGTTGCTTCCAGAATTTTTCCAAAAGTATATTTTGTATTTTCTTTTCAAGTGATTCAAACTTTGTCTCATTCTTTTTATCATTAAATATTTTTGCAAATAATTTCATTATGCGGGCACACTGCAGGTAATGGGAGGTGCCAATAAGTGTCGCAGGTACATGTTCAAGTGATTCATGATCACCAAGGCCCTTATCAACAAATCCTCCGGGATGGATCCTTTCTGCCTTTTCCATCCATTTAAGATTTAAGGGGTAAAGCTCTTTTATGAAATCAATATCATTATAATAGAGATAAAGCATATATTGAGTTATCAGAAACGCTGATTCCCAGCTTAACCCGCAATATTTTATGCCTACATAGGGAGCTGTATCAATAAATATTGAATCAATCATTGCGTCTGTCCAGTCATATATTGTTTTTCTGTAAAAGGCCTGCATATCAAAATTATAAATAAATGCCTCGCTTGTAGCATTTAAATCTCCTCCATAACCAAACTTTTCCCTTCCCGGACAATCAGATTGAACACTTATCAGATTTGAAAGAAAAGTTCTTACAGCAGCATCCTGAATAGAATTTAATAAACCGGATGAACTGGAAAACAGAGAATTGTTCTCAACGTTTGTATGGATCATTAAGCCTTCTATATCAGCAAGCTCGGGTTTATAGTCCAGCCCTGAAATTTCCATATAGCGATAAACATGAAAAGTAAAATCGGGGCAATAACTTATATTTCTGTTTTCCCCAAAAATATATTTATCGGTTTGCCAGGCAGTATCAGGAGAACAGACCCCTCCTTTTCCTTTCATTTTTATTTGACCGGCTACTGCTGTCATCGGGTTTAACTCCCCATTTTCATAAATTCTTTCACCGAAACGAAAAGTAACGGTATCTCCTTTATTCCCCTTTAGTTTTATCCGGTATAATCCTGTAAAATTTACTCCCATGTCCACAATATATTTGCCATCCGACGGTGAGACTATTGAAACAGGCTCTATTATTTTTACAAGTTGGAACGGAGGGAAAAATGTTTTTTGTAATTGACCACCCGGCCCCTCATTTTCAATTGATTCAATCCAGCTACTGTCATCAAAACCTGGAAGGTCCCAGTCAGGTATTTCACGTCTTGCATCATAAACATCTCCCAGATATACATTATTTCTGACAATTGGCCCATATGAATATTTCCAGGAATTATCAGAAACAATTTCCTCGACTGATCCATCAGAATATATTAACTCAAGTTTTGAAATAAATGCCGGATTACCACTTGGAAGCTTTTCTCTGAGATTGTTATTTCCCCACATTTTTATGGGGAGCAGATTGTAAAATCCATTTCCGGTGCTTACTCCAATACAGTTTTTATCTGCTGACAAAAATTGGCTTACATCATATTCAGAATAATATATTCTTTTACTATAGTTTGTCCATGCAGGATCAAAACAGATTTCCCCGGTCCTTTTGCCATTAATACCTGCCACATAATATCCGGCTGCCGAAATGTATAATTTGGCACTTTTAAGATTTTTTTTTACAGAAAATTCTTTACGAAAAATAGCTGCAGGCCTGTCTTCAAAAAACTCGCAATCCGAAAGAGGCAGGTCTTTAGAGTCTGTTATCCAGTTTGCATTTATCAGGTCTGTATCCTTAACCCTGTCGTTTTCTTTTATTTTCCTGCCGGTGCAGTTAATACCTAGTAGCAGGATAAAGACCAGGTAATAATTTAATTTTAACATAAAAATTGAATTAAGAGAAATTCAAGCTTTCAGAAAAATTTTTTGTTTATAGAGGAACCAAAGGAAAAGCCATTTGATAAACAGAACACTTAATGCAAGGAAAACAGGCTGTATAATTCCCATATGTTTTGAGAGTCCGAGAAAGAGAAAATTACTGGTATATTTGAAATCAATTAATCGTTGGCCAACCCAGATAGTTATTGAGTTCATGCCTATTACAACCAGAAAAAACGACCATTTACGGTAACCTTTTACATCAATTATCCAGTAAAAGGCAGCCATTAACAATAATGACCAGCCGGCAGTGTATAAAACAAATGAGCTTGTCCAGATATTTCTGCTGATAAGAAAGTATAGTCCCCAGATCTTGCCACTTATAAGCAGGATAATACCTGCGATTATAAAGCCTGCTATTTTTTGTTTTTCCGTTCTGTTGGAAAAAAGCCAGTGTCCTGCAAGGACGCCTATCAATGTGCTTGCAAGTGCAGTAAATGTAGATAGTACACCCTGCCTGTCATACAGGCCAAGTCCAAGCTTTCCGGGAATTAATTTTTGATCCAGCCAGGTTGTCAGGCAACCTTCAGGGGTCAGAACACCTGACCCATAACCAGGTACGGGAATATACATTACTGCTGCCCAATATCCGATAATAAGAATTGCAGCTGTAGCAGCCTGTACTCTCCAATTGCTGTGTATTACAAGTAAACTGGCAAAGAAGTAGCATATACCAATTCGTCCCAACACACTTGACCATCTCATTGAAGCCCAGTCAAAACGGAGTAATCCATAATTTACAAGGCCAAGAAATATGAGAATAAGTGTGCGTCTTAATACATGAAGGTGCAATTTAGCCTGACTGATCCCGCGATTTTTATATTTTGTAATAACAAATGGAATTAATAAACCAACAAGAAACAAAAAAAGAGGAAAGATCAGGTCAAGAAAAGTAAATCCTTCCCATTCGGCATGTTCCATGTTTTCCGCCAAAACAGAGGTAAAAGAATTAGGCCATACTTTGTTAAAACTGGCAATAAAACTGCTGCCACCAATTATAAATAACATCGTGAAGCCTCTAAGTGCATCAATAGATAGAATTCTTTCGGATTTTGTTTGCATGATTAATTATTTTGATTCAGATTATTTTTTCAAAACCTAATCCTGGTTTATCTGTAACATACATTTCTCCGTTTTTTAAAATAAATCCGCCTTTTACAATATCTTCCGCAAGATCTAAGCTTCCGTCAAGATCCAGGTATTTTGTGTTTTTGCATGAATAAGCAGTATGTAATGCTGCTGAAATGCTAACAATGCTTTCGTCATAACAGCCCCAGAAAAGATCAGTTCGGGAAGCTTCTGCAATTTCAGCTATTTTTAAAGCTCCACGTATCCCCTTGCATTTCATAAGTTTAATGTTAAAAATGCCACATACTTTTGAGCCTGAAGCCAGCTTAAAAGCACTGTGTGAATCGATTAAAGATTCATCCAGGGCAATTAAATTTCGATATTGCTCAGATATCCCGGTTAAAGAGCTTTCATGACCAACAGGGAGTGGTTGTTCTACCAGTTCCAGTCCGATACCTTGTGTCATTTTAAAAAAGTGTAAAGTTTGTTCAAGGTTATATCCCTGATTTGCATCTACCCGTATTTTAAAATGATTTCCAAATTTCTCTTTAAGTTTAATACATCTTTCAATATCTTCTTCAATATTAATCCCGGTTTTTATTTTTAAAATTTTAAATCCCATATCCTTATATTCTTTTGCTTCTTTTAACGTTTTACTGACATCGCAGATGCCTATTGTTACAGAAGTTGGAAGAGATTTATGTTTTGCCCCGTAAAAATCAACTACTGATATCCCCAGGAATTTGCAGAAAGCATCATGCAGGGCTATATCAATTGCAGCACAGCTTGCAGGTTGTTTTGGAAATAAATTATTTGCTTCAGAAATAATTGAATAGAAATGCCTTATATCCCGTCCTTCCCATTTTTGTACAACTTCCGATTTCAGATTTAAAAGAGTATCTTCCGGACTTTCATTAAAAACGTATTCACTGCCTGATGCGGAACCGATACCTGTCATACCGTTTGCCAGTTCCAGTTCCAGAAAAATATTTACTGCTTCGGAACATGTTTCATATGCAATTGTATATGGCTTTTTTAATTGTAAATTCCTTTTATAAGCATTTATTTTTCTAATTTTCACTTTTCTGCTGTTTTGAATTATTATTGCTTTATGAAAATAATGAAGGGGAAGACTTTAATTTTATTCTTAATAATTTCTTAATATCTTAATTTTAAATTAATTCCAATATATATTTTAATTTATCCGGGGAGAGTTAATTACTGTTTCCTTTACTAATTTGCCAAGTATGGGAATAATTTCATTAACTCCCTCTTCGACTGGTAGAAGTACCGGAACCCCCAGAATTCTTTTAAAGTTTTCCTTAGCTTCTTCGGCTTCATCTAATGTAGAGCCGGCAGTATTCAGCATTAAAGCAATAACTTCTGATCCGTATGCATTTATAAGTTTTATCTCACTTTCAACCGAAGGTAATTTTCCCCATGTTATATCATCATTAAAATATTCCTGTTTAATTCTGTGAACAAGAATAACTTTTTTTGCATTTCCTGCGAGTAAAAATTCGCTGCCACAGGGTCCTGAAGGATTGCGCAAGGATGATTGTCCCTCCAGAAAGATAATATCAGGCTGCTCATTTTTATATGCACTGACTATTGAATGGGATAATTCACCGCATACAAAGTCATTTAAGGTAGAATCAAGAATAAACCCATATTTTAATCCCTGCATCCAGCCTGTTTGTCCGGAATAAATCATTTCAGCATGAATACCTTCCTTTTTACATGCCTGCATCAGGAAATATGCCGTGGTACGTTTCCCTATTGCACAATCCATTCCTAAAACAGCAACAACAGGGCAGGGGAGGTTTAGAACTTCCGGTGACCAGAAATGAAGTTCTTCTATTTTTTTAGGCTTTCGTATATCAATTACTTCACTATTATATTTTTCAGCCAGTTTTGTAATTTCAGGAATATTGCCCAGATAACTGTGTAATCCATTTATAACAGAAATTCCATGAGATAGAGCTTCTTTAACAATTTTTAAAATTTTATCGGGAAGCATTCCGCCGGTTGTGGCAACACCTATTATACAAAAATCTGGTTTACCTGCCAGTTCTATTGCTTTGGAGAACGTTTCAATAAGCGGTATATTCTGATGTTTCCCGTCAAGTACTTCACCGGCATCTCTTCCTGGATGATTCGGGTTGATAACAGCCAGAATCTTAAAACGCTCACTTCCCCTTATCAGTCCATGAGTTGTTTTATTATCGCTATGATTAAGCAAGCCGTCGCTTATTACGAAAGCACTGCCTTTTAATTCTGAAATATCAGTAGTCATTTATATTTGTGAACAATTCACCAGTTATTATATTGTCTGTTTAATCATTGATTTAAAAATTAAACAGCTTTATTTTTAATGAGAATTAAAACAGATTTCTGCCTTCCTATCCAATAAACTGCTTCAGGAAGTTGCGGCTTGTCAGGATAGCACTTTTTATATCAGCTTCTGAACCTTCATAAGCTTTGTCTTCCACTTCTATACAAACCGGTCCGCGATAAGCAACACTGGTAAGGGCAGAAAAGAAATCTCCCCAACGAACATCGCCTAATCCCGGTAATTTTGGTGAATGATACTGAAGTGGATAAGCAAGTATACCATTGTCATTTAGTTTATCTTTATAAATCTTGACATCTTTAAGATGAATATGATGGAGCCTTTCTTTGAATTCATAAATAGGTTTAATCTCATCCATCATCATCCAGACAAGATGTGAAGGATCATAGTTTAATCCAAACAGGGGACTTGGGATAATCTCAAACATTTTCCTCCAGATTGCAGGTGAAATAGCCAGATTTTTACCTCCCGGCCATTCATCACGGGTGAAAAGCATGGGGCAATTCTCAATACCAATTTTAATATTATATTCTTCTGCTGTTTTAATGACTGGCGGCCAATATTGTTGGAATAATTTAAGGTTTTCTTCAATAGTCTTCCCCGGATCACGCCCAATAAAAGTGTTAACAACGGGAATGCCCAGCAGGGAAGCCATTTTTATTAGTTTTTTAATATGTTCAATATATACTTCTGCCTGGTTTTTATCAGGATCCAGAGGATTAGGATAATAGCCAAGACCGGAAATATAAATTTTTTTATTGCTTAAAGTGTTTTTTATGCTTTGGATGTAAGTTTCATCTGTATTACTTACATCAATATGTGTTACCCCTGCGTATCTTCTTTCAGCTTTTCCAAAAGGCCAGCACATGATCTCTACACAGGAAAAATCATTCTCTGAAGCAAAACTGATTACTTCATCAAAACTTTTTTCAGCTAAAATAGCACTAACGAATCCTAAATCTAACATAGTTTAAAATGTTTTATGTTATTAAATTATTTAATTATTCTTATTTCTTTTCTAATTATTAAAATGTTGTTTATTCACTTTCCAGTCAGTAATATTCACAAAACTTAAACAATAAGATTATTTTTATCTGATCAATCAAAGATAAAATAATTTGGCTTAAGAATAATGTCGGTATTTGCAAAAAATTAAATATGATTAATTTATAAATGCCGGTATCTCTTCAAATAATGTATATTTACATATTCCCTGGATAGTTTGAATAATAGTCGTTAATGTTAAAATAAAAAGATAATGAGTTCTATTATGACATTTAAAAGTGCATTAATTATTTTTTTCAGCTTTAAGAGATATTTTTTAACTATTGCATTAGGATCAATTATATTATCTTTTAGACCTGTTAATTGTTTCGCACAAAAAATTGACCCTGAGTCAGGTAAACCTGTCATACATAATTCTGACAGATCTTTTTGGGGAACAGATCATTATGCCCAGGGTGGGGTAATAGTTGATGGAATTGCATATTTTCTGGGAGATCAGAAATTTACCCCCAATTTGAAAGCTCCTGATTTTCCGTTTGGTGTTGCATTTCATACCGGGACACTGTGGAAAATTCGGACTTATCCTTTTGAAGATACTTATGATAGTTCACCTCTTGTTATTCAGCAGCTCAATGGGAGCTGGATTATTTTAGCACATGAGTATCTGCGTCAACGAACATGCGCTTTGAGCCGGGAAAGTGCTGAAGTTGTATGGATCAGTCCTGAAAATCAGCCCGGATCATATTTTTTCGGTTATTCTTATTATCAGCGTAAAGATGGTTCCAAGCTTTTATTACAGGCTTCCACTAATGGACTTCATGCCCTTTCGGCTGAAGACGGAACAGAAGTTTGGTGGCTTAAAGAAATGTCGACCGGAGGGGCAACACCTTGTGTTGATCAGTCAGCTGGTGTTGCATATTATCAGGTTGACGGTAAAATTTTAAAAGTTAATCTCAATAATGGCGAGATTCTGAATGAAACAAAGGTTGGTGCCCCTAATAATGTTATTTCCTGGAATACTGTTTTAGTACAGGACCGCGGGCAACCATTAATTGCGACTTATTGGTTTGGTTTAAGTGGAGGAAAGGGAAAAACGGGTATGCAATGGAATGCTGCCATCAGGGTTTTTGATGCCGCTTTAGAGCTAAAATGGGAAAGAACAGGTCTTCCGGCACCTAAAAAAGCTACACTGACTTATCATGAAGGTAAAATATTAACCGGGACCGGAGGGCACTGGGCCGGTAATTATGAAGGTGAAGACTGGAAATTCATTATTGCTTTTGATATATTGACAGGCCGGGAAATTTGGAGATGTGACCTTCGCAAACAAGATTTCAAATGTATAATGAACGTCCCTTTTGCCTATGGTAATTTCTATGCTGAGGCATGGGAAGATAATAACAGCAAGATGTTCCGGATTGATGCTGAAAGCGGGAAGCTTATGGAAGTACTTGAGTATCATGCGCCAGTTACATCCTGTGCACCACCTGTTATAGCATGGGGGCAAATTTTCAGTGGAGATCTTAAACGTGACGGAATTGTAGTCACAAAAATTGCAGAAGGATCACTGGCCGACTGGATAGGGCCTTTTGGTGACCCTCAGTTAAATACATATGCGTTGCCTGAAGAGCCGGGTATAAAATTAGTTACTATGAAAGAAATAAAAACAGGAAAAACAGAGTGATTTTTTTAAAATGCTGAAACAAATCCAAGACTGGCTTTTCCAAAATTATTTCTTTCAAAATGTCTTGTATACTCAGCAACTACTCTGATATTTCGTCGAAGAAGATATCCTGCATGAAAAGTTGCCGTTTTGTAATTAAGTGAAGATATATCAGATTCCATCCAGTTTAAAAGCCCCGTTAAATACCAGTCGCTCATATCCCCTTTAGGTGCATATGTAAGTTCTGCAAAACCTCCATGGGTAAGTATATTTTGTAAAGTCAGACTTCCGCCCATATTAACCCTGGAATCATTTCGACGAAGATATTGCAGATTAATTTCCAGCTTTTCATCCATATTAAATGAAATATCAGGACCATAAAACTGCGCTTTGTTAATATCAGTTCCGCCAAGGATGCCAATTTCTTCTTTTCCGAAATAACCAAAAAAGCCGATGCTCAGGTTTTCTCCAACAGACTGTGAAATTTTAAATAAAACATTCTTGTATTTGTCTTTATCAAAAAGCCTTTCACTATCCGCTCTTCCGATACCATTTCCGTTTACAATCATTGCTGTAAAATCTGTACCGGTAGGAAGACCGTATTCAGCCATAATACCTCTGTCATATTTTAGAGACATTGAAGAGTTACCGGGAGAAACAGTATAAATACGATAATCTTCAAGTGTCAGGCGCAGCTCTCTGGTGAAAAGCGGATCACATAACTGGAATTGTCCGAAATAAAGATTAAGTCCGGACCCAAACAGATCATGAAGCATAAGAAATGCATCTTCCAATCCTTTTATTTCGCCTCTTTCATTAAAATAGAAATAAAAATAATAAGATAATTTATTCGATAGTTCACCTCCGGAAAGTATTTTCACCAGGAATGGAGTTCCAAAATCAAATGCATCTTTGTCTGCATTATTTACAGTAACATGTCCGTCTAATCTTACTGCAAGAGGGAAATCACGGATCAGGGACAATTTTGAATCACCTGTTTCGGTATAATATCTGGGTGACTCATATTCAGTAAGTTTAAAACCATTTCCTGCAAATTCATCTCCATAAGCTTTTAGTTTAGGTACAGCCGGAGAATGACAGGTTTGACAGCTAATTCTGTATTTTCTGCCAAAGGCAGGAATTGCACAGGCATTTTCAAAATGGAACATAAATATAAATGCCACTAATATTATGGCCAGGGTTATATTTTTTTTCTTTCTGTTATTCATTATCATTAGTTTTTTGTTGACACATTGTAAAAAAATGATTCGGCTTTTACTCAATCATAAATAGTTATTTCTGTAGAGTGTTCATTTACAAACATTATTTCTGATTCATCTTCAGGAACTTTTAATAATTCTGCTACGGATTTAACCAGCAACTGGTAATTAAGAACGGCTTTAACAGTCATTTTTCCCGGTGCGGCTTTCCAGGGAATGGTAAAGGTAAATGTTTCCATTTTTGTTTCCCGGGGCCCAATTCTGTAATCAACTCCCAATGAAGCAGTATTCCATTGCATGATTGTCATTCTTCCTTCCGGATCGAAAAAAGGCATACGAAAGATCCGGTTACCTTCCGGAATAGCATCACGTTCCACACCATTAAAGTCAGATATTCCCAAAGGTAATCCCATATCCTGATATGCATTTACTTTAGATGAAATGGTATACTCTTCTCCATCGAAACCTTTTTTATCTACAGGAAGATGATATACATTTCCTTTGGCATCAGTAGCTTCCACATGAAGCCAGAGAATGCGGTCTTCAACGGACCCCGTCGGGAATTTATGACCGGTTTTTTGATTGAACAGGGCTACAGTAAAAACAACTTTTTCACCTGGTTCAGCTTCTCTTATGTCCGGCTGTATCCGCAATTCAACAACTCCTCTTACTTTTCCGGGATCATGTCCGCCATGGAAAAGATGTAAGCGGGTATCCTTATATGTTTGTCCCATAAGTGCAGTCTGATATTCTGCCTTTGGCATATGACAGTCCTGACACCTTACATCTTCCTTTGAATATGGCCCTTCTTTCCATTCAAGCTGGGTGCTTTTTACCCATACATCAAAAGGACTTTTTTCATTATGACAAATAGCACAAAACTCGGTGGTCCTGAAAAAATCATTGGATACTATTTTGTGTGCAGGAGAATCATTTCCCTTTCCTCTGGAACTTTGTTTGGTAATTCCTGGTTTGATGATATAACTGAAGTTAAAAGGCGGATCAGTTGTTGATCCCTGTATTAAATGACAGGCTTCACATGAAACAGATTCATTAGCCATAGATTTTTTTGCCGGCCTTGGCGGAGGAAGTTCACTGGCCATATACGCTATTGGAGTATGACAGCCATTACAGCCATCAACAGCATCAGCTAATTCAGGCTTTTTTTCTGCATGTGGCACAGCAAGATCAAAATATTCTATTTCATCCCAATGATGGGTGAATGCCTGGGCCATCAAAGATTGTGACCATTGTTCATAAATATTGGGATGACAGGAACGACATTTTTTTGATTCTTCAAAATTTTTGTAAGAATATTTGCCCTTAAGATCATCTTGTAAATTATAATATTTGTTTGTGAATGCCGCAGCAATAATCAAAACAAATATCAATAATATCAAAGGCAGTAAAGAAGGTTTTTCTGTCTTATGCATAATTCAAATTATGAAATGAATGCCTTAATTTACAAAATGTATTATTTAATTCATATTGTTTTTAAAAACTTTCTTGTAATTAATATTTAATTTAAATAAAGGTTCTCTGATTACCTGAAAATGGAAAGCTTTAAAAATCATGATCATGGATTGTTAAAGCTCCGGATAATCAGTCGATTGGGGCTTTAAATAAAATTTATTACAAGCTGATTATTAAAAAAATAATGAAAAAATTCGCATCTTTGCGCTTGAACTAATATTTGATTCATTTGTTTAACCATTTAATTGAAATTTTAGAGAGTTTGTAATTATGGAATTATTTAAGCCATTAGGAAATATTGAAACAGAAAAGAAAATTACAGAACCGGCAGGTGAAGCTGAAAAGGTGAAGGTTCTAATACTTGGTTCAGGGCCTGCAGGATATACTGCAGCAATTTATGCGGCAAGGGCTAATCTTAATCCTGTTTTATATGAAGGATTGCAAATAGGGGGGCAATTAATTACAACAACTGAAGTTGAGAATTATCCCGGATATCCTGAAGGTGTTTCCGGCCCTGCTATGATGGAAGATTTTAAAAAACAGGCCCTCCGTTTTGGTGCAGATATAAGATGGGGAATTGCCACTTCAGTTGATTTTAAAAATAATCCCCTTAAGGTTACTATTGATGATAAAAAAATAATACTGGCAGATGCTGTGATTATTGCTACTGGTGCTACGGCACAGTATCTTGGACTTGAATCGGAACAAAAATTTATGGGTTATGGCGTATCTGCCTGCGCTACCTGTGACGGTTTCTTTTATAAAGGAATGGATGTTGCTGTAGTTGGGGGAGGAGATACAGCTTGTGAAGAAGCAATATATCTGGCGGGTATTTGTAATAAGGTATATATGATTATCAGGAAACCTTATTTCAGG
>CAZLXM010000003.1:55278-81373 GCA_964563105.1 uncultured Bacteroidaceae bacterium | reverse complement strand
TTGGGAAAAAGATAGTCCGGTAAAATGCTATAATCCTATGATTAAAGCTACTCTATATAAGGGAGATAATGAATCATTAATTGCTGTAGCTAATTTTTATACATTTGAACTCTGGGGTATTGCTAACCAACTTGTAAATATTGAAGTTGATTTTAAAAAGCTTGGGTATGATCCGGCAAATTGTGAAATCAGCATTCCGGAAATTCCGGATTATCAAACACAAAATTTGTCAGTTTCATTAGATAAAATGATTATTCCTGGAGGAAAGGGCTATATTATCCTGATTAAAAAGAAGAACTGATTCTGATAACTATAGTAATGCCCCTGATAAATGAAAGAACTTCCATTTATCAGGGGCATTGCTAAACAATGAGTAAGAACAGGCTTGTGTGTAATTAAAAAGTGATGGCTTTTTTGTTAGTTTTTTGATTAAAGGATTTAAATATAAGCAAAACGACACATCACGTTGCCCGGCCCTTTAATTTTTTAATAATAGCTAACATTAAATTCCCGGATAAGTGTTTTAGTTTTATTATCTTTTGTCACCTTTATTTCTAATTTTTCACCAACATAAATAATAAATCTTCCCATGATCAATCCATCATAAGCCACTGGCAGATTTCCTCCATTAACAGTAACCGTTGATCCGGGTTCAATCCATCCACTAAGTTCTACAATGGAGCGATTAATAACCTTACCATGTTCAATTGGATTTGTTTGGATATATATGCGGGGAGAAGATTCAAAATCGAGTAATTCTTTGATCAGGTCTTTTTTGGCTTTATAGAGAACATCCGGGTCAGTTGAGTGTATGACAAAATTTGTTGCTGCCTGACCTGTGATTTCTTTTCCTCTTTGAGTTGGATCTATCCAGGAAAATCTGCTTCCTAAAGAATCTTTCAATTCCTGTATTTTTTCTCCCAACATATAAAAACATTCATAATCCTGAATACCATTTCTCATTTGTTCCCAACGTATTGAATTCAGGATGCCGTCTTTAATCGGATAAACATGATAGCCATCACCTGTATGCTCTCCTGTATCATTATAAGGGTCATCCACCCACTGGTTCCATCCCCAATGTAAATATCCTTTAACATCATATTTGTAATTTAGCCAGTGAAGGATCCTATTGCCAATTAAAGGCATGTCAATAGTTTTATTTGGATACATACTTCCCATAAAAATTCCCACGGTATAAAACCAAAGCTCATTTCCTTTCTCCTGCCATTTTCTAAATACTTCATATCCGGCATCGAGGGCATCCAACTTTGGACATCCAATTTCAATGTCATCCAGAACAAAAGAAGTGCATAAGGCGTCTATTCGCCGGAGATCAGGGGCGTGCTGATGTATTGCCCTGGATACCTCTATCCATGAGTGTGCATTATGATGACTTGGTTCATCTTTTACATGAAAAATAGTTTTATTCAGCCAGCCTTTTTTCCGAAGATGATTTTCAAAAGCAGGCAAAAAATGGGGGATGACCTCATCTCCTGGCATAATAATTTTTTCACCGCTTTCTTTTAAAATTACTGGAAAGTCTTTAAATGTGATTTTTGTACTGGCGAACCTTTTTTCGCCAAATGTGGCTAATTCACCAGTTTCAAGATAATCCATCTTTCCTGTGTTCCAGAAAACCTGGGCAATCTGGTCGAATCTTGAAAAATCAAATTCCAGGTCTCCGGTAGCAGATTTCTTGATTATGATAGAATTTGCCGGTACCTGAAAAACATTTTGTCTGTGAGACGCCATATTTTCAGCATATTTTTCTAACATAGCAAACCATGCATCAGAATACTGTTCCTCAATACCATGAAATTTTGCAAACCTTCCTGTGCTATACCATTCTGTAACTTTTAGATTTCGTTTTGATGACAATGTTAGTGGATAAACCTGAATACTTATTGGTATAGATTGCTCTCCCTGAAGGCATTTAACAGTAATCCGGCCTGAATAAGATCCTTCTTTAGTGTTTTCGGGAATACTTATAGTAATCCATACAGGTTTAAATACACCTTTATCCAGATTAATCTGTTTTTCAGCCATCAGATAATCGGGGAATTTTGCGGGTGCCTGACGGGCTACTGCCTGTTTTGGCTGATTTGATGCATTCTTTAATACCGGGATACTTCCGACAAAATTCCATTCCACACTATTCGCAGGTAAGATATCACCGGTATTTTCGTTTTTAATTTGAGAGATTTCTACCGATACATTTGTAAGAATACTTCTTGTGCCCACTACACATTGCCCTGATAATATTTCACCGCGAATACCAAAAATATTGACATCTTCGGTTGTGACTGGCATGTTATATCCATCCTCAAAAACCTGAACAAGATCACTTACTCCCATTAATTTAAAAGGTTGAGATTTAGGCTGCATGTCCAGGCTTAATAACATTATTGCATAACCTATGAATAAAGTTATGAATAATGGTTTCCTGAAAATGAATTGTCCCATTAAAGAATTATTTAGTTTATTATTAAGTATTTGGATTGCTATGGTAAAACTCTTATAATATAATCGCTGATATGATTATTAAGGTTTTTTATCAACTATTTCTTCATTTATTCTATCCCAATATAGTTTTTTACCTTCTCTGTATGCCTTGGTAGCCATTATGCTTGCAATTGAATGCCAAAATCCGGTATGGATATGTCCGTTGGTTTTAAGGTTTCTTGCCCGCATACAGTCAATCCAATTGTCGAGATGAAATTTACTGTCGTCGCTTACATTTACCGGCCCTAATTTCATTCCATATTCTTCAGTTGTAACTATTTCTGCTTTTTTGTTTTTTATTGCATCTTCAAATCCTTTATAGAAGTCAAATCCTCCAGGAAGTCTTTGATGTTCAGGTATGAAAAACCAGCGGGAACTTCCTTCTCCTCCATGGGCGAACAGAGTTCCCTCTTTCCCGCGTATTGCAGTGTAATCGCCGAACTTGTTCGCATAATTTGAAGTATAGGAATACATGAAATTTTTATCATCATATGTGGCAAGAGCCTGGAAAGTATCAGGGTTTTGGCGTATATCCGGCCATCCATAAATTCCTCCGTTTGCAACCATTGAATCCGGTATATCTGTGTCCATATAAAAATGAACTAATCCCGAACCGTGACTCATCCATTGTGAAGTAATACCTCCTGAATATTCCCTGAAAATACGGAATTCAAAATATTTCCACGGGTCAAATGGAACATATGGTTTCCCCAGGAGCCATCTTTCCCAGTCGGTGTCTTCTTCCCGTATTCTTGTAACATCGGGATCATTCGGATCATGCCAGCGCGGATTATTGTCATTCCAGACTTGTTCAATTTTGGTAATTTGACCTAATCTCCCTGAACGGATAATTTCACGTACTTTAATTTGGATTGGGTCACTAACCCATTGAGAGCCCATTTGAACAACTTGTTTGGATGCCAATACAGCATCTCTGGCAAATTTAGCTTCATCAACACCAATGGCCATAGGCTTTTCACAATAACAATCTTTACCAGCCTTTACCACTTCGGCCAGTATTTTTCCATGTTGATGATCTCCGGTAGCTATCATTACAGCATCAAGATCAGGCATGGTCAGAAAATCCTCTGAATATTTAAATTGTTTTACATCATTGCCAAACATTTTTTTGCATCTTGCAGCTGATCTTTCTCTATTATAAGTCCAGATATCACAAACTGCCACTACCCCTATATTCTTATCCTTTTCAGAAGTTTTAATCATATTCATATGTCCGTCACATCTGGCACCACAGCCCAGAAGGCCAATATTTATCCTGTCATTTGCCCCGATAATCCTTTTATAAGAAGCGGCACTTAATGAAGTGCTTCCTGATGAAACAGCAATTCCGGCAATTGTGCCTGCTGTTTTACCTATGAAATTTCGACGTGTAACTTTATTTTTAGACATGATTTAATTAGTTAAATAATTATGATATTTAAAAAGAATTTCAAATAAGAGTCCTTGTTGTCATCACAATCATTGCGTTGATGATATACTCAGTTCATTCGGAAATTTAAAAAATATACTTTTTCTTTTTATTCCTTAGCATAAGTTTCTATGGACAAATATTATTTGATGATAAATATACGGTTTATTTCCTTTTTCCCCTTTTCGTTTACAGCAATAATTGTTATTTTATTTCCTAAGGGCAATTTTCGTTTATCAATAAAATCTCCGCCAAACTGAGTTAGAAACAAGCCGTCATTATTTACAGGTATTTCATTTCCATTTATAATTACTTTAGTTCCCGGCTCTGTCCAGCCATAAGCTGCAACAGAAGAATGTTCGGTAAGGGTCGATCCTGCGGCCGGTTCTGTTTGAAAGTATATCATGGGGGAGATGTCAAATTCAAGTAGTTCTTTTAACAATTCTAATTTTATTTTGTAAAAAATATCCGGATCATTTGTCTTATCAGTAAATCCTTTTACCACCTGATCTAGAATTTCCTTACTTCTGTGTTTCGGGTCAATCCATTTAAATTTAGCCCCCAATGAGTCTTTCAGGGTACTTATCCTTTTTTCAAGCATAAGAAAGCATTCATAATCCTGAATACCATTTCGCATTTGTTCCCATCTTAAAGAATTCATCACTCCGTTTTTTGCCGGATAAACATGCCATCCGTCACCTATATGTTTTCCTGTTTCATGAAAAGGATTTTCGTTCCATGCATTCCATCCCCAGTGTAAATAACCTTTGGCGTCATATTTATAATTAAGCCAATGCATTATTCTGCTGTCTATCAGTGGCATATCAATTGTTTTATTCGGAAGCAGGCTGCCCTGAAAAATGCCAACTGTATAAAACCATAACTCCACACCTTTATCCGGTGCTTTCTTGTATGTGTCATACCATGAATTAAAGTGATCAAGTTTTGGGACAACTATTTCAATATCATCTAATAAATAAGGTGTTTCAACGGCATCAATTCTTTTCAGGTCAGGGGCATGATTGTGTATATAACGTGAGAATTCAATCCAGGAAAGCACATTATGTTGTGAGGGTTCATCTTTTACATGAAACAGGGTTTTATTCAACCATCCTTTTTGTCTTAGATGGCTTTCCAATGCAGGAAGAAGAATAGGAAGCACTTTTTCCCCTGGAAGGGATATCAGATTTCCGCTACTAAGATCTTTTACATTGAAATCACCTGGGAATATCTTTTCATCAACCCATCCCTCAGGGCCAAATCTTGCAAACTCACCTGTTTCCAGATAATCCATTTTACCAGTGCTCCAGAAGATTTCCGCAATCTGATCAAATCTGGTAAAATCAAATTCAAGCCCATCTGTAGCCGATTTGTATATCTCAATTGTACCTGCGGGTACACGAAATACATTCTGACGGTGTTCAACCATGTTTTCAGCATATTTTTTCAACATAGCAAACCATTCAGGGGAATATTGTTCATTTATTCCATGTACTTTTGAAAAATTACGGGTATTATACCATTCAGTTACCTTTAAATTACGTTCTTCAGGCATGTTTAAAGGAAAGATAGTCAGATTTACCGGTAATGTTTGTTCTCCAATATTACTTTTTACTGTAACTTTTCCGCTGAATGTTCCTGATTCTGCATTTTCAGGTATTTGAACTGTCAGCCAGACTGATTGATATTTCTTTTTTAAAATGTTAATTTCTTTTTCAGACATCAGATAATCCGGGAATTTTGCAGGAGCAGTCCGGGTAAGGACACTCATAGGTTGATTAGGTGTGTTTTCTGTGAGGGAGACACTACCAACGAAGTTTAATTCAGCAATATCTTTATTTAAGGTTTTACCGGATAACTGGTTTTCAAAAGCACTTATTTCTAATGAAACATTTTCAAGGTCCTTTTTGGTATGGATAATAAATTGTCCTGATATGATTTCCCCCCTTATCCCGAATATATTAATTGAATTTGTTTGAGGAGGAAGGTTATATCCATCTTCAAAGACCCGGACAAGGTCACTAACACCAAATAATTTAAAAGGCTGGGAAAATAATGTGCCAGAATTGTAAAAAGGTAAAAAAGCTGTTAAGACGATTATTTGAATTAATCTTTTTTTAACAGAATCTATAATGACATTCATTTGAAAAAGTTATTTTTTTATTGCAAATCATTAATAATTTCCAGCTTGTACGAATACTCTTGAGCGAAAAACAATAATTATACTTTTAATATTTTACTGAAAAATTTCTGATAATTTCTTTAGTTCCTTTCTCACTGGAAGCCTGAATCCTGATTTGTGGAAGTTGAGGGCTCAATAAAATCTTCCCGAGGAAAAGTCCCTGATCACTTACATTAAATGACTCGCCGTTAATTCTTATTTTTGTTCCGGGTTCAGCCCATCCAAAAACTTCAACTGATGAGCGACTTGTTAATTCTGATCCTTCAAGCGGATCGGTCTGCAGGTAGATTCCCGGATCAGAATCAAAATCGATTAATTCTTTGATAACATCCTGTTTTGCCTTATATAATATTTTAGGGTCATCAGACCTTTCACTAAAACTTTTAATAACCCGGCCACTAATCTCCTTACTTCTTAAAACAGGATCTATCCAGGAGAATCGGCTTCCCAATGAATCTTTCAGGGCAGATATCTTTTTTTCAAGCATAATAAAATATTCATAATCCTGAATGCCATTTCTCATTTGCTCCCATCGCAGGGAATTCAGGACTCCATCTTTTGCCGGATATACATGCCATCCATCACCTATATGCATGCCAACTTCCTTAAAAGGGTTTTCACTCCAATGATTCCAACCCCAATGAAGATAACCGTTTGCATCATATTTATAATTTAGCCAGTGCATGACTCTTGTGTCAATTAACGGCATATCAATAGTTTTATTCGGGAGAAGGCTTCCCTGGTAAATTCCAACAGTATAATACCAAAGCTCAACTCCGTTTTCTTTAGCTTTTTTATATGTGTCGTACCATGATGCCATTGCATCCAGTTTAGGAACGGCGATTTCTATGTCTTCAAGTAAATAAGTGGTTTCAATAGCATCTATCCTTATTAGATCGGGGGCATGATGATGAACATATCCGGATGCCTCTTTCCAGGCCAGGGCATTATGAAGGGACGGCTCGTCCTTAATATGAAAAAGTGTTTTGTGCAACCATCCTTTTTGTCTTAAATGACTTTCAACAGCAGGAAGCAAATAAGGAAGCACATCCTCTCCCGGCATTGATATCTGTTGATTTGACACAATATCTTTTACATTATAGCTTTTATGAATAATTTCACTTCCTCCCCAGCCTTTTTCTCCCCATTTGAACATTTCTCCTGTTTCAAGATAATCCATTTTTCCAGTGTTCCAGAATACTTCGGCAATTTGGTCAAACCTGGTAAAATCAAAACTAAATTTATTATCAGGAGCCTTGCTTATTTCGATAAGGTTTACAGGGACCTGGAATACATTTTGTCGGTGTGCTGCCATGTTTTCTGCATATTTTTTAAGCATGGCAAACCATTCTTTGGAATATCGTTCTTTAATTCCGTGAAAGCGTTCAAAATTATTCGTACTATACCATTCTGTAACTTTTAGATGTCGTTCTTCCGGTAGTGTCAAAGGATATACGGTAAGGAGGACAGGAAGAAATTGATCTCCCTCTGCAGATTTTACTGTAATTTTGCCTTCATAATCTCCCTGACTTGCACCAGGCGGGATGTTTATAGTAAGCCAGACAGATTTATACATACCCTTTGCTATATTCAGTTTCTTTTCCTCCATTAGGTATTCCGGATACATTGCAGGAGCTACTCGTGTTAATATACTTTTGGGTTGATTTGGAGTATTAACAGAAAGTGGAATACTGCCTACAAAATTCCATTCTACTGATTTTGGAGGGAAAACAGTGTTTTTATAACTATTCCTGAGTTCGCTGATTTCAACAGTAACATCATTGATATTACGTTTTGCACTGATCACAAATTGACCGGAAATGACTTCTCCCCGAATGCCAAATAATTTAATTGTATCACCTCCAGGAGGTAATTTATAGCCGTCTTCAAATATCCGTACCAGATCACTAACTTCAAATACCCTGAATGTTTGTGCAATAAGAGGCATGTGGCTTACTAACATGAAGAGACCCGGCAATATAAGAAGTTTAATTTGTTGTGAAATAACAAAAGATATCTTTTTCATTTTAAAGCGTTTATAATTTATAATTAATTAGTTAAATGTAATCTGATTATTTTATAAACGCAACATTAAATACTAAAAAGTTGATATAAATATTTATTATTTTTTAAAATTCCTTTAATTTTAAAATTTCTTTCGAAATTTGATAAGCTGCATTTAAAAGGAGAAAATGTTGTTATAGAACATAACATATTATAATAAAATACTTTAATACATTTTAAAAAGCCTAAGTTGTGAAACTTGTTTTCGTTATTGCTTTTAATTTGTAACTTGTGGTTGTATTAAATTGAAAATCATTCCTTTTTGGAATTAAAAAATAGTTAAAATGAAATTTTATCTTTCAATTTGTTTTTTGTTACTAATTTTCTCTTGCCATCGTTCTGATGATGAAATTGATTTTAGTTTGAGAAGGGGAGTTTTAAAAGTCAATTTCCACCGGATATCGTTAAATGATGGTTATCCGGGGATTGAACTTTTAACTGGCGAAGGTGAGAATGAAATGCCTTTAATTTGGTTTCCAAAAGACAAAGTCAGAATTAAGAAGAATGAACGTGATACACCTTTTGGTAAAGGAATAGATTTTTGTATGAGTTGGAATCATAAAAATGGTTATAATTTATCCTGGAACATTTGCCGCTTAAAAGGTCTTCCCGGATTTACAATTCGTGCGTCATTTACAAATAATTCAGAAGAGGCTGTTCGCTTAAAAGATTTTATATTATGTAAGACAGAACAAAAAGGTTTGGTATGCGAAGGTGATCCTTCAACCTGGTGGCTTCTGCCAGTTATGGAGACTTCCAGACAGGCTGGAAATCTGGAACAGGTTTTTCCAAGTAAAAAACGTTTAAAAGAACAAAGAGTATATGGGTATTCAAATATTGATGAAAATGATCCGCGTAATCATGATGGTAAATGGCGATTTCATGAAGACGTAATTACTCTTTATTCTGATGAAGATCGTTCCGGCATTGTAATGGGAGCTGTTGGTCCGGCAGTATCTTTTGTTAATTTCAATTACAGAGTGGATGTTGATGATGGGATACTTATAGAAATAATCAGTCAAATGAGTGAGATTCTTGTAGAACCTGGAGAAGCAAGGGTAAGTGAAGAGGTGCTATTTTTAGCCCAACCATACAAAGAGGCACTGACCAACCTTTTTTTATGGATGGCTGAAACACATAATTCCAGGAATTCAAAAAATGCGGTTTATGGATGGTGTAGTTGGTATGATCGCTTTTTTAGGATTGATGAGCAACATGTTGTTAATATTGCTCAGGTTATAAAAGAACAAAGAGATAGAATACCATTGCAAGTTATCCAAATTGATGATGGTTGGCAGGAAAAATCAGGAGATTGGAAGGCAAATAATAAGTTTCCGCATGGGATGGGCTTTTGTGCCGATAAGATTCGGGATGCCGGTGCCATTCCAGGTATTTGGATGTCTCCTGTTGTGTGTTTAACTGATAAACCTTCTGAATGGTTTCAGAATAAAAAAGGTCAATTTTTGGACCCAACACATCCTGAGGTTGAGCAATTTATTATTTCATCAATAAAGGAATTAAAGGATGCAGGTTATAGATATTTCAAATTTGATTATAATAGTATTGGAAAATATCGTCCTTATAATGAAAAAATGACCAAATTTGAGATTACACGTCATCTTTTTTCCTTATACCGGAAGGCAATTGGTGAGGAAAGTTTTCTGCTTGCTTGTGGTGTTCCATGTCGACCCGTAATTGGAATGGCGGATGCTTCCAGAATTGGTTTTGACGCACTTGCCCGTTGGAAAAGTTATCCATTGGCTGATGATAATTTACCAACACTTTGTACCGATATTTCAAGTGCAATAGTATCAACTGCCCGTAGTTCTATCATGAATAATATTGTATATTATACAGATCCTGATGTAAGTTATATTTTACCCAGAGCTGAAAGTCATATATGGCAAGGGCCAAAAGATTCGTTTAATCCGGAAATTCATGGCTTGAACCTGGATGGATTACAAACATTTCATAGTTATGTTGGATTGCTTGGCGGAATGACAAAAATATCAGAGCCATTGAATAAGCCTGAATATCAACAGCATAATGCCTTGCGAATGTTAGAGATATTAAATAGTCCTGCTCCGGATAAAGGATGGTCTATGAATGGTGATATTGATCCTTATGGACGTCAATTTGGTTTTGTTGCAATGCGACCCTGGGGAAATTTTGCATCCTTAATTTTAATGAATAAAGAAGATACAACTTTAAATGCAAAACTGGATGTATTTAATTTACAGGAATTAGGAGAAAAGTTTTTTGTCTGGTCATTCTGGGATGAGGAATTCCTTGGTACAGGAGATAGTGATTTTATTTCAAAAAACTTACCCCCTCATGGATGTGCCTTACTTCGTTTAACCCAAATTAATGATCAAAAGGATATTCCTGTAATTGTAGGATCAAATTTGCATATTTCTATGGGTTCAGCAGAAATTGATTTAATAGAAGCTGCTTCTGCGGAACTTAAAATTATTTTAAAAAATGTTGGTGCGAAAGACGGAAAATTATTTATATATAGTGAGAAGGCCCTTAAAGTTAAGCACTCATCCGGATGTGACGCATTTATTATTCCTCAGGAGAACAAGATATTTGCTCTTGTTATTAATGATCGTTCAGCATATGATCAGAATATCATTCATTTATCTGAAGATAATAATCCAATTTCTGCTGATGAAATTTTGAAAAATCCTGATTTGTATCAAAAGTTTATAAAAGCGGGATTTAATTTTTAAAGATTATATCTTAAGCGGTTAAGAATTATTATCTTAAGCTCTACTTTCATAAATTTTATTATTTAGAAGTATTGGCAAATTATTAATACATTTGATTGGCAGATAGTTAGATTCATATATTGAAGTTGTAAAAAAGACAGAAAATTTTATTCTTCGGGATATTGAATAATAAAAGGGGAATTTTTTTGAAAATCCCCCTTTTAATTTAGCTTAACAATAATAAATTAATTTATTGAAATACATAATTAATTGATTTTATCCTGACAACAGAACAATCAATTTGATTATTTTAGAATTAAGTTCCTGATATTCAAGGTTAATTTTCTATTTTAATTGGTATCTCCTCCCATTTTATACCTCTGTCTCTGAACACTAATGTATCATGGATATTATGAATATAAGTCCCATCATCATATGTATAATTCAGATACATTGATTGCCAGGTGAGCAGCGTCCAAACCTCAACGCTTGATGCTTTATCATTATAATGACCTGATCCTGTAACTTCATATAATGCATCTTCTGCCGGACTAATTGTTACTGCTCCGGAAGTACCATTTTCATTGGTGAATGTTAGAACCATTGAATGTCCGCTCCCAATAATATTGCCAACTCCGTTTGTGAAGACTTTATTTCTGTTTATTGTTATTAGTTTTATCAAAGCATCATATTCTACATATTTATTTCGAAAAATGATTGTATCCTCAACAACACCAGTTACTGAATTTTTCCTGACATCTTGCCCTCTGTGGAGATAGTTGCCATGATAAGCATTTACATATTTAATTCCGTACATAACCCAATATTTTGGACTTTTGTTTGATTCCCAGTGCGCTGTCACTCTTGGATCGGGATTTGATAATGCTGGTTTACCCATAAGTATTGAGTCAGCTGAAGTATTTGTTATTCTAAGCGGAATAACATATTGACCGGTGAGGGCTAAAGGGTCATCAAAAAATTCACTCTTGAGCTGGACACGAATTCTTCCATTAAAAGAGCCACTCGGAATTATTGCAGAGTTAACCGGGTCAAGTGTGTAATATTGAGTAGGCAATGGAATTATTTTGAGGCTGGGAGTTGTATTTGTATAAACCTTGTCTGTTAATGTGGGGTCCACAACATAGTCCACTGTCCAATCTTTTTTATTTTTATACATCCCTCCGATACTAACTGCAACATCAAATATATATTGCTTATCCAATGAATTATCAATTCTATCCTCCCCTAATGACAATGTCCTTAATGGCCGTTGTATCGGAAAATAAACAGCTTTGAATTCAAAATCCTCAAACTCAATAGGCTGGTTCTCACATGCCGCGATTCCAAGAAGGACTGTTAAAATATAAAATATTTTTTTCATGTGTAAATAATTTTGATTATATAAATGTCATATGGAACCCACCTTGTAATTATAGTTTTTTTCATTATCATTGGCTTTATTATAGTGTAGGTTTCATAGATAAATATTTTTAAATAACCTTATTGCCAACCTTTATTTTGCGCCAGGTTATATTTAAGAGTCTCATTATATGGAACAGGTCCGTAAATCATATAAGGCTCATATTTTCTTTCCTCTATAACTTCATATTCAAAATTCCTGTTTCCATCTTCCAATGTAATAAATGCAGCTTTTACCGGCGCCTGCATAAGTGACACATCGTTCCAGCGTCTTATATCCCAAAATCTGAACCCTTCAAAGCAAAGACTGATACGTCTCTCATTTCTTATAAGTTCTCTTAATTCAGATTTGTTAGATATTGTT
The DNA here is from genome assembly GCA_964563105.1 of uncultured Bacteroidaceae bacterium. Lineage (GTDB taxonomy): Bacteria > Bacteroidota > Bacteroidia > Bacteroidales > CAYVTV01. The sequence goes on along the minus strand of CAZLXM010000003.1, from coordinate 68,699 downwards.
GGTAAATATTCATCAGTTGTAATGCCTGCACGAAGTCTTAATTCTGCAATTTTTGATCTTGCAGTAAATCCAAATCCTTTCGGATCTCCGTCTGGTCCCCAGGCTTCATTGGCTGCTTCAACATAATTAAGTAATACTTCTGTCATTCGCAAAAAGGTAAAAGTATGTGCAGTATTGGTCAAACTGGCGGGATTGAGATTAACACCTTCAGCCATAAACTTTTTCAGGTAATACCCTGTTCGGGTTGAAGTGGTAAGGACATTAATACCATTGGATGATGCCCCGGCATAGGTTCTGATAGTTGACCCTTTTAACAGAGAGTTATCATATATTATATATTGGTAAAATCTATTATCTCTGCCTGAATACGGATTTTCAGGATCATAATTACCGGATGCATGTGAAATGGGATATCCATTTTTCATTGGAAATGCATCTACAAGATTTTGTGTAGGATTGGTCATCCCATAACCAAATAAAGAAGGAGGAAAGTTATTCTGTTCCCAGGTCCTTTTTTGTGTTTGAGCCCTGTTCCAAAGTATTTCCTTATTTCTTATTTCCTTATAAAAAGTGTGGTTATAAATTTCAGAAGTATTGGAATAAAGCGAACCAAGATCTTTTAATAAATTTCCGGCAATTTCAGCGGCTTGTTCCCAGGTTATTCCGCTTCCTTCAGAAAATGACGGGCTTGCTGCAAGCAGGGCTACTCTGGCTTTAATTGCCTGTGCTATCCTGCCATTTATTCTATTTTCATATTTAGCTCCGCATATTAGGTTATAATACGCATTTTCCAGTGGATTTGCCCCTCCTGTAGGTTTATCTGCCCAAATAACCGGCAAAGCATTTATTGCATTATCAAGATCAGTAAAAATACTTGTGACGCATTCAGCATAAGTGTTTCTTGGAAGCTTCCAGTTGTCAGTAGGTGAAAGTGAATTATTTACAATTGGGAACCCCAGTAAGCGCCCATCTTCAGTTTTACCTCCATGAACAAGCAAAAGCCTGTATTTATACCATGCCCTTAATGCAAAGGCTTCGCCTTTTAATTTCTGTTTATAAAGATTATTCCGATATTCATTTATTTCCCGGCTTAATCTTGGATCATTAGCCCAGTCAACAGATTCATATATTTCCAGAAATTTATTTATGTAATATATTGCAGTATATGCTGTTGACCAAACAGAAAGAGGATCAAAAGATGATTTCCATTCACCTGTAGCCATACGTCTATATGAGGAACTCATATCATTAGTAACAGCGTCATCGGTAACTACATCTTCAAAAAAATAGTAATCATCCGGCAACCAAAGATAAGCTCTTAACAGTAGTCCTTCAGCATAAGACATATTATCAATTATCTGATCCTCAGTAAAAGAGTTTTCTTTTCGCGGTTCCAGAAAACTTTCACAGGAAAATAAACTTAAGCTAAATATCAGCAGAAATATGTTTATATATTTTCTCATTTTGCTTTAATTTTTCGTTAATTATAAACTTATATTTAACCCAATAGATGCGACCCTAACCTGAGGCGGTGAACCAATATTTAGCTGAGTCTTATCCTTAATTTTTGATATTGTAAGAATATTATTTGCCCTTAGAAAAATACGCGCATCTTCAATACGACTGATCTTAGGTAAAAGATAAGTTAATTGTAAAGTATGGAGGGTAAACCACTTGTTTTCATATAACCAGAAAGTAGAATTTCTAAAATTATTTGGGTTTCCTAAAGTAGTTAAGCGTGGATATGTTGCTGTTTCTGCTGTAGCAGGGGTCCATCTGTCCCATACAACTTCTGAATATTTTCTGTCAGCATAAATCCAATAATAAGCGTTGTTAAAGTAGCGGTCTGAACCTGTTTGTCCCGTTCCCAAAGCAAAAAACTCTACTGATTTATATTTTAAAAACAAGTTTAAGCCATAATGTAATCTGGCGTTCCAATTGCCTGTTATTTGTTGATCTTTATCATCAATAACCCCGTCATTATTCAAATCTTTATACTTTATATCTCCCGGCTTAACAGTACCAAAAGTTTGAACAGGTGAAGCATCTATTTCAGCCTGGTCTTTAAACAAGCCTAAAGCTACAAGACCAAAATAAGAATCACTTGCCTGTCCGGTCAGTCTACGATATAATTCAGGGTAAGGTAATTCGTCAACAACTAATGCTTTTGGAACTGAGTAAGTTAAATTTGACCCAAATTTAATTTCAAGGTCACCAATTTTTTCAGAATAATTTAAACCAAATTCAACTCCCTGAGTTTGATAGCTTCCATAATTTTCAAATGGGGGAGTAATAATATAAGCTGGTAGTTCATTTGACCTACGGGTTAAAACATCATAATTTTTGTAATAAAAATATCCTCCTTCAACCCCTACTTTATAATCAAATAACATTGACTCAAAACCCAGGTTGAAGTTCATTTTTTTCTCAAAGCTTACATTTGAATTTCCCAGGGTTATTAGCCTTCCGGTATTGGAATTTGTTGTTTGATTATAATAATAAGTTCCGCTGGCCGTATATAGGTTACGACTAAGATAATATCCGCTAAGATTTTCATCTGTATTAATTACCCCCCAATTACTCCTTACTTTTAAAAAGTCAATCAGGGAGTTGTTTTTGAGAAAATTTTCTTCAGATATTATCCATGCCAAGCCTATTCCCGGGGAAAAAGCCCACGGATTAGTTTCGAATAATTTTACTGAGCCTGTATTAACACCGGTTAGTTCAATAATATATTTATTATCATACATATAATTTGCACGGAGACCAAAATGTAAATGTTTAGTCAACTGTGTGGCACCCTCAACACTATATTCGTCTCTATAGGCTACAGAGTTTATGGTGACATTATGTTTATCATTGAATATCCTGTTATAGTCAATTGTGCCAAAAGCCCCATTTCGTCTGTAAAAATACACGTCACTAAGAGTTTGCCTTTCTACTTTAATATCAGTTCCATATTTTGACCAGCTGGCAATTGTATCCGCGGCATAGTTGGGCCTGTATACTGCATATGAGTTAATAATATCGGCAAGAAAAAGATTATACATATTAAATGTAAGAAAACCGGAAGCACTAAGGCCGGGAGTAATATTTTCCAGATTAAAATTAAGGCCGGCATTTATTTCAATAAGTCTGTCATTTGAAATACGGGGGCCGTTTCTTGTAAGTTCACCATATAAATTGGTCTGATATTGACTGGTACCTCCCAATAAGGATTTTCCGTCAATTAATTTTGCTGCACCTAGAAGAGATTCATCTTTCATAAGTGAAGATGGAATTAAAACCGGCGTATTATCCGGCCTCAATGTAGATGAAAGTACCCAAAAGTTATTATCCTGCACAGTATACCTTGGAGTCAAAGAAAAGTTAAAAATTGCAGCCCCGTCAAATATGAGTTTAATATGATCAGTTAATTTGTAATTTACGTTACCTCTCATATTCAAACGGTCATTCTTTTCATTCGCCCCTTCTCCAACTTTTAAAAGGCTGTTATCCCTGGCCCAACCCAGATTAAGGTAATATTGTGCAATATCATTACCTCCACTGGTTTCACCAACAATATAATTATAAGTAGAATAGTCTTTTAAATAGGTTGAATTATAATATTCTTCATTTGGATAACGAATGGGATCAGTTCCATTTTTTGTTTTTGTTATCTGATCAACAGAGTATTTAGGATCAAGGCCGTCATTTGCAAGGGCCTCATTATAAAGAGTCATGTAATCAGCAGAATTGAGATATTTGGGCAATGCAACAGGCTTGTTTAACCCTCTTTCAGCTGTGAAATGCATTTCTTTTTTTAAGGGTTTACCTCTCCTTGTCGTAATATAGATTACGCCGTTTTCCGCCTGGGAGCCATAAAGCATTGCAGAAGCAAGATCCTTTATAATAGTAATTTGCTCAATCTGTTCCAAATTAAAACTTGTAGCCGGTCTTGGGATACCATCAACAACTATCATAGCATTTCCGAATTGCCTAATATTTGTTGAGCCAAATAAACCAGGTATTCTTCCGTTAATAGCACCGGAAAATGACTTTTGTTGATCAGATTTCAACAAATCTCTTGTGTCAATAGCAGCAATTGCTGCGGGGACCTGCCGTTTATAAAACTGACCAAAAGGTACATTTATTTTATCTTTTTCACTCATCTGGAAGATAGACTTTTCAAGTTCAATACTTGTAAGATCCATTGCAGGGGCCACATCAACTAATTTAGAGGCAAAGCCTTCTGCTTCAACTAATACAGGCGTCCTGGTAAGACACTGAAAAGCAAATTCACCCTTATCGTTTGTGATCAAAGGTTTAATGGATTCCCCAATAGTAACTACGGCACCGGAGATGGGATTTCCATCAGTATCTTTTATGGTAATGGTAATCATTTTTTGTGGTTGGCCAAATAAGGACACCATAAATAGTATTTGGAAGCTCAGAACTGTTAATATGATTTTTTTTAATTTTTTAAACATAATCTTCTATTTACTTAATTAACATTAAAGGATTCATAAATGTTATCATTCAACTATTATATCCAATTATTGCAGGGTTAACAGTTAAAAGATTACAATGTACCTATCTATTTAAAGACAAAATTTAGTATTATTATGAACGATTATTTAGCAATCAGTTTCAAAATATTAGATGCTTTTCCTTAAATCTTTTAATCCCATCCGGGATTTTGGTACATTCCTTCATAAAGAAGAGTCATGGATCTGGGAAGAGGTAACCAGTAATGTTTTGGATCTTCAAAAATTCTGGTCCAATACAGAGACCTTACAAATGATGAAGGTGTCCAGGCCTTATCAAATTTCAAATCTATGATTTGTTTATTTTCATCCAGGTGGCCAATATACCATCTTCGTATATCAAACCAGTAATGACCTTCGAAACATAATTCTACATTTCTTTCATTTCTGACCAATTCCATAAAATTATTATAACCTGTGGCTTCCGAAGTTACAGGAGGCATACCGGCCCTTTCACGAATTATATTTAAAGCATCTACAGCAGTAAGCGTAGCTCCGGGTGCGGAGCCATTAGGTCCGTATCCTGCAGTTACAGCTTCAGCATAATCCAGATAAACTTCAGCCAATCTCATGCGTGGTGTAATGAAACGCAAACTGGTCCACAACTTGTCATAAACATTAACTCCGGCCCGCCAGAATTTTTTGGTTATATAGGGTAAAGCTATCTGAGATTGAACCAGTTTATCAGTACCGGGATCCCCGTAAACAGGATCATAAAGGTTAATTTTAGTAAGAGGGCTAAAACCATGCTGTTCACGATCAATAATGATATTTTTTTTGAACCTTGGATCCCTAAACTCCCAACGAAGATCATTATCCTGATCATATTCAACTTTATATCTTGTTCCGTCAGCCATTTCAAACTTATCAATGAATAATTGATTTACTGTTTCTGTATTCTCACTGCCGCCGAATCTTCCCGGACCACCAAATGTTCTTCCCAAATTACTGGTATATACCCCTTGTCCAACTCTTCTGTCTATTCTTTGAAATATAGTTTCTGTAGTCCATGGCATTGTATTATCTATTTTCGAAAAGTTGTCGTAATAATTTTCAAAAGGTACCAGTGCATATAAATTTTTGCTGTTAACCAGTTTTATAAGTTCCCATCCTGCTTCTGCTGCTCGTTTTGCATAATCAATATTATAAGTATAATCGTTTCCTGAATATTTATTCATTAATGGGCTGGCCGCATAGAGTAAATGCTTTTGTTTGTAGGCCAGGGCAGCTCCTTTTGTAGCCCTGCCAACATTTGCTGTTGGACGGGTTGCCCCTACAGCGGTTTCATCCCAATTTTCCGGTAAAAGTGCAATAGCTTTATCGTAATCGGCAACAATACTGTCAGTACACTGTTGGTAAGTAATACGTGGCAGATCCAGTTTGTCTGTAGCTTCAAATACTTTTGTTACATAAGGCATTCCTCCGAAGGCTGAAATAATTTCAGCATGGAAAAATGCCCTGAAAAAGTAAATTTGTCCTTCGATAAGACGTTTTTCTTCAGCAGTAGCTTCTGTTAAAAGATGCAGGTTTTCAAGTGCAATGTTGCAAACCCGGATCCCGCGCCATCCGCCAAACCATATACCGGTTGTTTGGTTTTCACCCCATCCGTAAGCCGCAGTGGAGTTACGAAAAAGAGATGGGGAGTTTCCTGTGGCACCGCCCATTATATAATCATAATTACCTCTGTTGCCAAGATATCCACTGGCCCATGAGATTAAAGAATAGGTGTCCCCGCCATAATTCATTGTTGTAACAAGATAATGTTGTGCATAATCTACAATTTCGGCATAATTAGGGTCTAAAAATCCTTGAAATGAATTATATGTTGCAAAGATGTCGCTTTCAGTAACATCTGCTGCAGGTGTTTTTTCCAGATATTCTGTGCATGAAACACACAGCAATACACCCAATAGGAAAATCAATCCTAAATGATTTGTTTTCATATCCAAATTATTTTAATTATTGAAAATTAAAGCTCACTCCAAAATTCACCCGTTTGGTTGTCGGATATTGTCGTCGGACATTCGATTCAGACGTTATCTGTGGGGCATCCAGATCTTCGTACATTTTTGACCAGAGTATCAGATTGTCACCACTAAGGATAAACCTGAGATTAGAGACTCCAATTCTGTTAATCCATTGGGATTTTAACAGATATCCTAATTCAATGTGCTGGAGCCTCAGATAAGAGCGTGATCTGTCAAAATAACCGGCAGTAGCGCCAGACTGAAACCTTACGGCATTAAGGGTAGCATCTTCCAGCTTGCCAAATTCAGGTGACCAGGCCCTTTCCTTAATATAAGGAAAGACAACGCTAAATAATTCGGCGAAATTACCCATATATGAAGCAATGCCACCTTCAATATTATAAACACCGTAAAATCTTGCACTAAATGACCAGTTCTTATAGTCCAGTCCAAATGAAGGTGCATAAGTAAACTGAGGCCTCGTAGGAAATCCCCAGGGGATGGCATCGTTTGCATCAATTATTCCATCTGAATTATAATCAACTCTTGCATAATCTCCCGGAAGGGCATTAATATTAGTTGTTCCCCATGCAGTATTATAAACATCGTTCCATGTGAGTAGAGGATATTCATTTTGATTCAATGTAGCCCTGGGCTGCCCGATCTGGTATCCTGCCTGTTTTTGATAATCAGGCATAAATAAAGGATCAGCCCTGTTTATAATTTTATCTTTGGCAAAAGACCATGGGTACATAATCCAAACATTAATCCCATTCATAAATCTCTTATTAAATTGTAATTCAAACTCCCAGCCCCAACTATCAACAACACCAAGATTTTGAGAAACAGCAGGCTTTCCAAAATATTCGGGGATTACAATTTGAGCACCGGTCATAAATATATCACTTCTCTGTTCCCAGAAATAATCAAAATTAATTCTGATCATATTATCAAAAAATCCGGTTTCAATACCCAAGTCCTGTTTTCTGGCAGTTTCCCAGTGTATATTCGGATTGGCGAGAACACCCTCATAACGCAAAGGCAGAGCATTTTGAATGTTGGGGGCCCCAAAACGCCAAACATCCTGAGAAGAGGTAGATGTAGTATATTGTTTTGCTATCCAGCTACTTACGTATAGCCATCTTTCAATTCCTGCATCACTTCCTATTTTACCATCAGAATAACGGAACCTTAATGTACTGAATGTTGGCTTGACAGCTTCGAAAAATGATTCATTGGAAGCTGTCCATCCAACTGCAAATGAGGGAAAGAAACCAAAACGGTATTTTTTTGAAAATTTTTCAGAACCATTATAAGCAGCGTTGACTTCTAAATTATATCGTCTGTCATAACCGTAAGTCAGACGTCCAACCCAGTCTTCACGATAGCTGAGGAAAGCAGATCCACGGGCCTGTTCCTGTCTGCTAAGCAAAGCCAAACCGCTCACAGAATGTTTGCCAAAGTCCCTGGCATAGTTCAAGGATGTTTCGTAATATAAACGACGGAATGTTTGTTCATTATTACCGCTTTCGTTGACATTGTTATTGGGTGGTGTAACCCAGTCGAAACCATGTGCCCCGCTAGTACCGGGGAATTGCCATTCTGTATATTTTGCTTCTAATGCCTTGATTTCTTGAGCTGTCATGCCGGGTGTTATTTCTTCAACAATCTGTGGTTTAATCCATTTGGTGATATCGCCATAGCCATTAATTTCAGGGCCTGAAGAAACAAACATATCATCGAAAGAAGCTTTAGCCCTAAAAGATAATCCATTAGTAATAAAATCCAGTTTTTGATTAAGGGCAAAATCGGTTTGCAGACTTGTTTCTTTATTCATTTGATAACCAAAAGTGTTAAAAATGTATAATGGGTTAAGAAATCTCGCATAACCATCATAATTAGCCCAGACTCCGTCTGAGTATTTCACGGGATAAAGATCCGGAGGCCGTGAATAAAAACCAATCCACGCTGTCCATTTACTTCCGGCAGGACGCTTTTGAGCTGCGTAATAACCGGAAAGATTGGAGCTGAATCTCGTTGTAGGGGTAATATCAAAATCAAGATTACTCCTGAAATTGAAACGGTCAAAAGTGAAATTTGGGGCATACCCCTGACCATGCTGGTCCCCCAGGACAAAAATATCCCCTTCGGTAAGATAGGCAATTGAGCCAAAATATTTTACTACTTTTGTTCCACCGCTAAGACTTAGATTGATATTTTTATCAAATCCCCAATCTTTTGTAAACGCATCAACCCAATCAACATCAGGCAAATATTCGGGATAGGCCTGGTCTCTGTAATATTCCAGCCACTTTCCAGGCACAACATAGCCCCATGAAGATTCATTTATGGGCAATTCATTAAGAATAGCATAATTTTTCATCAAATTCGCCATATAGGAACCTTCTCTATGCATGAACCTTGATAAAGTTTTTCCTGTTATTGTACCATCAAAACTTAACTGTGGCCTACCTTCTTTTCCTCTCAAGGTTGTAATCAGGATCACACCATTAGCACCTTTTACGCCGAAAACAGCGGTAGCAGAAGCATCTTTAAGAAGAGATATTTTCTCGATTTCATATGGGTTAATATTTTGAAGGTCACGTTCCACTCCATCGACTAAAACTAAAGGGGCAGAATTGTTCCACGTTTTTTGCCCTCTTATATACATATAAGCAAAATCATCATCCGGACCTTCACTTCTTCCGTAATCTCTTCCCCCTGGCCGTCCGCTTGTTCGGACAATAGCCAGGCCTGGGAGTGCTCCTGTAAGGGCCACACCAAGATCAGCGCCTTGTACTCCTTTTTTAATATCCTCTCCTGAAGCCTGGGAAATGGCGCCAACAACACTTTCCTTCCTTTGGGTCCCATATCCTACAACAATTACTTCTTCCAGGGCAGCAACATCCGATTTCATTGCAACATTTATTTGTCGCTGATTTCCTACAAGAATAGTTTCTGTAAGGTACCCAACAAATGTATAACTTAAAGAGGCTTTTTCATTCGGTACGGTAATGGAATAGTGTCCCGATAAATCTGTTGCTGTACCAAGGGTAGTATTTAATATTACAATATTCACTCCTGGTAAAGGTGCTCCGGTTTCTGCATCTGTTACCGTCCCGCTAACACTGATGCCTTGACCGGCCTGGGCTTTAATTTCATAAGGTACTATAAAACCAAGTGCAGTTATTATGCAAAATATCACTAATAACTGCAACGAAAAAATAAATTTGATATTTTTCAGATTCATAGGTTTGATTTAATTTATAACTTCAAGCAAAATTTCGATAAGAAAATGTAAGTCGTAATAAAATGACAAGAGAGAAATTAGTTTGAACTTTATTCATAGGCATACGGTTTTAGTTAAAAATAAAAAAACAGCTTAAATAGAAATCTGTACTATACTATTGCTATAATTTAATTATAAGTCTTAACAGATTCAATACCGTTTCTCCCAGGTACACTTTTTCATTACTTTAAACCTGAAGATTAGGTTCGACTTATCAATCACCGTATAAGTGTGTAGAACGCGATGTCAGGAGAAAAAACATTATTTCATTCAAATGTAATAAATGTATTTATTATTAACAAGAGCTATTCAATTTTTAACATTTTTGCAACATTTTTCTGAAAATCATTTTTTTTCTTTTAATAATAAGCAAACAACAAAACCATTAAGAAGCCAAAAACAATAAAAGAAGAACCAATAATTTTTAAGCTTCTGTTAATTTCCTTTTCTGATATTATATTTTTTAAATTAACATATAAATTTTTAAGACTAAACAGAATTCCTGTTATTACAAGCAGTACTTGTATCCATGGAATTGAGCGGGGGAATAATTGTTTCCAGGGAAGCCCTGCAAAACCAAAAAGATTCCAGCCCCAGCCAAATGGATCTGAAAGAGATTGAAGTACAAATGTAAAATTGACCATTACCAAAGGAATTGCAAAAGCCATCCAGATGGTGAGCCCCACTGGAATTATTGCGTTACTGATATGTTTAAATATGTCAGGCGTCTTTAAAACGGAGCTTTTACTATACTTTTTCGTTATATATGAAATCAATAAAAGTAAAGCAGGGAAAAATACCAGGGAAGAAAACCAAAGAACAATTGTATAGATTAAAAATAAATTGTAATTATTTTTATCAATTATATTGATATATTCTCTTAGCTCCGACCATGGCCCATGATAAACTATACAATAAATAACTCCCATTACAAGAAGAGATATACCTAAAAATGATTCACTAAGTGTAAGATTTGAGGGGCTGATACCAAAGGGTTTTAATCGAAGACCAGTGTTTTCGTAAGAACATGAACGTAAACATTCCATACAAAGTCCACATTTTGAATTGTCAATTATGGTCTCACAATTTAGGCCATATGGACAGGCCCAGCCTTTATTACTCCCTGTTTCACAAAATTTTCCCTTACATTTGGAACAAACTGAAACATCATTTACCCTGAGTGCCAGTTTCCCGGTCCTGGCATAATATCCCATAAATGCATTAATAGGACACAGATATCTGCAAAATGCCCTTAATTCAAATATCAATGATAAAATGATTATTATAAGTACAATTGATAAAAGAACCAGACCAGTTGTTTTAGGAACAGATACAAGAGTGGTTGAAAAAGTTCCAAGGATCATAAAAGATATAATTAATGGCCATGAATTATTAAGCTTTTCAGGCCATCGTAAATTAAGCCCTGAAAATTTGTTATTAAAACGCCCTGTTTTGCCCATTCTGACAAAAAACATACTCCCTCGTTGAAGTAATTCGCCAAAAAAAGGTAAGGGGCATATATAACACCATAAACGACCAAAAAAAGGGATTAAAATCACAATTAATAAAGGAAGCCAAAGCATCCAGATAATCATACTGCCAAGATTCCTTCCTGCATTTTGAGTGCCAAAAATGGAAATCAGGACTACTGTATAGATTAACAGAAGACATAGTATGGTTATAATATTCTTTGTTGTAGCTGAGTGAAAAACACCATTCCAAAAGTTGCTTATTTTTTTTGTATCAAAATTTTGTTTTTCCGAAATCTTAAACATTTTTAAATGATATCCCGGAATAAAAAGCAGGATTAATAAACATAAAAGAATTCCGGTACCAAATCCCAAAAGAGAATTTGGGAAGATAATAAGAGACCCTTGTTCGAATGCGTGCAATGGGCCACACCAGACATGACATCTGTACTGGCTTTTTGATATAAGATATTTTGAAATACCCGGATGTTCCGCTGTAAGAATAAGTTCATTTGCAATGACAGGTTTATCTAAAGGTTTTTTTGCATCAAATATTGATACTTCTTCCATACCGGGACTTACTTTTACATCAACTCCAAATTCTTCAAGAAAAAAAGAATGTCCGGTATCAAGAGTTGAAAAAGTCAGATGTAGACGATCTCCACGATTACATCTTATAATATTCGGGCGTTTACCATAACGGAAATTTTCAACATGAATGTAACGATCACAGGGTTCTGAAGGAAACAAATTTATTAATAGCAAACCCATACAACCCGCCAAAAATAATATAATTACGAATTTAATTTTCAAAATAGGCCTGTTTCTGTTTTCTTTATTTCCGGGAGTTTTGATACACTCAAAAATATAAAATTTTTGAGAGAGATACAAAGAGTGGATAATTTGAATATTAAATTATCAAATTATTGAAAAATCTTAAATATTAAAATTCGGAATTCCCGAAATATTTATAATAATGTATAGTAAGATTTATTTATTGTTATAAATTAAATTATTTTGTTTTTTAAAATTTATTGTAGAAATTTGATAAATTGTAAGACAGGGTTATCCATTAATATGAATTACTGACATAGCTTCTGGTAATATTTCCTCAAAAATTATTTTTAACTATTTGTCAGATTATAGCAGTGCAGGCGATATTACTATTATCAGGAGTACAATATAGTTTTTTAAGGATATAAAAATGAAAATTTAAATTGATTTTTCAATAGATTTATTAACAGAATAACCGTAAAAAATACAACTATTTCGTAATTATAATAATTTATTAAACATCAACCTTTACATCTTTAAAATATGAAAAGATATTATTGTATCAGACTGTTTTTTGTAATAATGATTTTATTATCATTTAACTTTGTTTTGAATTCCCAGCCATTTCGTTTATTTGCTGTAAGCGATCTGCAACGTGTTTTTGAGGATGGATATAAATTGCCCCCGAACAAAGATACAATTAAAGTTTTTGGGATCAGGGGAGAGATTATCTCCGGACAATGCGCGATAAATGCAAAAGCGAATCTTACTGACCTTACAGTTGAAGTGAGTTCCCTGACAAGTAAAGATTCAGAAAAGAATTTGAATTCTTCTGTTGTGGAATGGAACTTTGTTGGCAGTATACCTTTAACTGCAAATACAAGAAATTATCCTGAAACTTCTGTGGTAAGAAAAGCTCCTGCCAGATTTCCCGAATATCTTATGGAAGAAAGACAATTGAATATAAATAAGGGAGTTTATAAATCTGTCTGGCTGACAATAAGTATTCCGGAAGCTGCCGAAGCAGGAATTTATTCAGGGAATGTAGTTGTCAAAAGTTTGCAGGGAGAGCAGTCTATTCCCTTAATGCTTACAGTTTATCCATTAACTATGTCTGTTGAAAGGCATTTGAATATTGTGGAATGGTATAATACGAGGGGCTTTGAAAAATGGCATGGAATAAAGGAAACATACTCGGATGAATGGTTTGCGATGTTAAAAAAATATGCTGAAAATATGGTGGCACATCGTAAAAATTCTTTTCGCGTAACTTTGGATGTTGTGGATATCATACAAAATAAAGAAGGAGATTTTTCTTTTGATTTTTCCCGATTTGATCAAATTGCCCGGGTTTTTTGGAATACCGGAAAGATGGATTATCTTGAGACAGGCTTTC